>NZ_JBMKHV010000012.1:0-138608 GCF_049238585.1 Enterobacter cloacae complex sp. IR5428
GCCATCATCTTTAATGGAATAACGCTTGCGTACTACGACCGAAAAACCCAGAGTGTGCTCCGGATAGACTGAAAAGTGTTACCTATGTTCCCGGTCTGATCTGTTACCTATGTATCCGGTCATACAGAAGCGCCACCGGGCATTTGAAACCGTAGGCCTGTGCAAGCGAAGCGCCGCCAGGCAAAGCGATCTTACCGACGACGCCCCAGCTTCACCGATTTCAGCACCACGAATTTGTTATTGGTGGCAATGGTGACGCAGTTACCGAAAATCTTCTTCAGCTTGTGGAAGTAGTCCAGATGGCGGTTCGCCACGATGTACAGTTCGCCGTTGATTTTCAGGCAGCGGCGCGCGTGGTGGAACATCTCCCACGCGACGTTATCCGTCAGGGCGTGCTTCTGGTGGAACGGAGGATTGCAAAACACCGCGTTGAAGCGGAAAGGCTCTACGCCGGACAGCGCGTTATTGATCATAAACTCGCAGCGATCCAGCGCCTCCGGCAGATTGGTTTCCACGTTCAGACGGCTTGAAGCCACCGCCATTGGCGATTCGTCGCTGAACACCACGCTGGCCTCCGGGTTCTTCGCCAGCAGCGTCAGGCCAATCACGCCGTTACCGCAGCCGAGATCGACAATCTCCCCTTCCAGGTTTTCCGGCAGATGTTCCATAAAGAAGCGTGCGCCGATATCCAGACCGGTACGGGAGAAGACGTTCGCGTGGTTGTGGATGGTCCAGTCGGTCCCTTCCAGCTTCCAGCTCAGGGTCTCTGGCGCGTCGGCCAGTTCCGGCGCGCTGAAGGTACAGTTGATCAGGCGCGCTTTTTTCCAGGCCAGCGTCGTAGTGGTCGGGCCGAGCACTTTCTCGAACAGCTCCAGCGTCGAGGTGTGAATATCACGCGCCTTGGCGCCCGCGATGATGCGCGTTTCTGGCGTCACGACTTTACGCAGCGCGCGCAGTTGCTGCTCCAGCAGCGCCATGGTTTTGGGCACTTTAATCAGCACCACCCCTGGCGCCTGCGGGTAGTCCGCGGTGCTGTCGAGGAACTTCACGCTGGATTCGTCGATATCGTTGTGACGCAGGTTTTCACGCGTCGCCAGCTCGCTTAAGTAAGAATCGCCGATACTGTAAGGCGCATGTTCCGCCAGCGCACAGCCCAGCGCGCCAAACGCGTCATTCAGGATCAGAACCGGGCCGCGGATTTCAGTCTCATCCAACTGCTGCAGCAGATATTCATCCGCCGCTTCCCACGCCTGAAGCGGGTTCACGTCGTCCGTTTCCGGGAAACGTTTAAGGTTGAGTGAACGGAAACCGTTGTCTAAGTGGCTCATCGGCCCTCCTGAATGGTAAAATTTGGCGTATCCCTGAAAAGGGTGCGTGAGTATACCCGTTTTCACACTATTTTGGGGTTTTGATGAACCAGCTGACTTATCTCCAGGGCTACCCGGAGCAATTACTATCCCAGGTTCGCGACCTGATCGCCGCGGGAAAGCTCGGCGCGGTGCTGGAAAAACGCTACCCGGGCACGCATGATTTCGCGACTGACAAAGCCCTCTGGCAGTATACGCAGGATCTGAAAAGCCAGTATCTGAAGAGCGCCCCGCCTATCAACAAGGTGATGTACGACAACAAGATCCACGTGCTGAAAAACGCGCTCGGCCTGCATACCGCCATCTCCCGCGTGCAGGGCGGCAAGCTGAAGGCTAAGGCGGAGATCCGCGTCGCGACCGTCTTTCGCAATGCACCGGAAGCCTTTCTGCGGATGATCGTGGTGCACGAGCTGGCGCATTTGAAAGAGAAAGATCACGACAAAGCGTTCTATTCCCTGTGCTGCCATATGGAGCCGCAGTACCACCAGCTGGAGTTTGATACCCGTTTGTGGCTGACGCATTTATCGTTAAAGAGTAATGCGCAGTAGCGCACGCGAAATGTCATGAGGACGTGCTACAGTGGCTTTAGGTTCCCTGCTACGGAGTACGTAAACGTTTATGATACGTTTCGCAGTCATCGGTACGAACTGGATCACGCGCCAGTTCGTCGACGCCGCCCACGAAACCGGCAAATATAAGCTCACCGCAGTCTATTCCCGCAGCCTTGAGCAGGCGCAAAGTTTTGCGAATGACTACCTGGTTGAACATCTGTTCACCTCACTCGATGAGATGGCGCAAAGCGACGCCATTGACGCGGTCTATATCGCCAGCCCGAATGCTCTGCACTTCCCGCAAACGAAGCTGTTCCTCAGTCATAAAAAGCATGTGATCTGCGAGAAGCCGCTGGCGTCGAATATCCACGAAGTGGAAGCCGCCATTGCGCTTGCCCGCGAAAACCAGGTGGTGCTGTTTGAAGCGTTCAAAACCGCCAGCCTGCCCAACTTCCTGCTGTTGCAGCAGTCCCTGCCGAAAATTGGCAAAGTGCGTAAAGCCTTTATCAACTACTGCCAGTATTCCTCGCGCTACCAGCGCTATCTGGACGGCGAAAACCCGAACACCTTTAACCCGGCCTTCTCGAATGGCTCGATTATGGATATCGGTTTTTACTGCCTGGCCTCTGCGGTTGCGCTGTGGGGGGAACCACACGGCGTGACGGCCACCGCCAGCCTGCTGGAGAGCGGCGTGGATGCACACGGCGTTGTGGTGCTGGACTACGGTGATTTCAGCGTGACGTTGCAGCACTCGAAGGTCAGCGACTCCGTGCTGCCAAGCGAAATTCAGGGCGAAGACGGCTCGCTGGTGATCGAAAAAATCTCCGAATGCCAGAAGCTCAGCATCGTTCCGCGCGGCGGAAAAGCGCAGGAGCTGACGCAGCCTCAGCATATTAACACTATGCTTTATGAGGCAGAGGTCTTCGCCCGTCTGGTAGAAGACAACGAAGTGAACCACCCGGGACTGGCGATCAGCCGCACCACGGCGAAGCTGCAAACGGAGATCCGCCGACAGACCGGCGTAATCTTCCCCGCAGACGGCGTGAATGTGGAAGCCGTCGCGTAAAGCTGTGTAATGAAATCGTGCAGACCATTGACGAAATCGATGGTCTGACATAATTTGTTACCTGCAAAGGGGAGTAACTTCTTCGCCGGTGGATCGTCATTACGATGCGTGCAAAACCGCATCCGGTCGCCGGGCAACCTTCGTGGTTGTAAGTGAGACCTTGCCGGAAGGCGAGGTCTATGCATAAAAAGCTAACGGCTATCGTCTTCTGACCATAGCCGTTTTTGTTTTTTTATGTGTAAGGAAAATAGTATGCATTCTGTCGGCACTCCAATGCTGTGGGGCGGATTCGCGGTTGTCGTGCTCATCATGCTGGCGATCGACCTCTTTTTGCAGGGTCGTCGCGGCGAACACGGCATGAGCGTTAAGCAAGCCGCCGTCTGGTCGCTGGTATGGGTTACCCTCTCACTTCTTTTCTGCGCCGCCTTCTGGTGGTATCTGGCCTCAACCGAAGGTCGCGCGGTGGCCGATCCTCAGGCACTCGCCTTCCTCACCGGCTATCTGATTGAAAAAGCGCTGGCGGTTGATAACGTCTTCGTCTGGCTGATGCTGTTCAGTTACTTCGCCGTGCCTGCGGCCCTGCAACGCCGCGTGCTGGTATACGGCGTGCTAGGCGCCATCATCCTGCGTACCATCATGATCTTCGCCGGTAGCTGGCTGATTACCCAGTTCGAATGGCTGCTGTACGTGTTTGGTGCGTTCCTGCTGTTCACCGGGGTCAAAATGGCGCTGGCGAAAGAAGACGATACCGGTATCGGTGATAAGCCGCTGGTGAAGTGGATCCGGGGTCATCTGCGCATGACGGACAAGATCGAGAGCGAGCATTTCTTCGTGCGTAAGAACGGCCTGCTGTTCGCCACCCCGCTGCTGCTGGTGCTGATTCTGGTCGAGCTGAGCGACGTGATTTTCGCGGTGGACAGTATCCCGGCTATCTTCGCAGTTACCACCGACCCGTTCATCGTGCTGACCTCGAACCTGTTCGCCATCCTCGGCCTGCGTGCGATGTACTTCCTGCTGGCGGGCGCGGCAGAGCGCTTCTCAATGCTGAAGTACGGTCTGTCAGTGATTCTGGTCTTTATCGGTATCAAGATGCTGATTGTTGATTTCTACCATATCCCGATCGCCATTTCGCTCGGCGTGGTGTTTGGCATTCTGCTGGTGACGCTGATTATCAATACCTGGGTTAACCGCCAGCACGATAAGAAGCAGCAGGCTTAGTGCAACGTTCGGTGCGGGCTGATGCCCTCACCCCACCCCTCTCCCACGGGGAGAGGGGGAAATGCAATGCAGGCCGGGTAAGCGCAGCGCCACCCGGCACTTTCGTTAACCAATAGTTAAAAAACATGACGCAACACGTAAAATCCAGCATTTTACGCTTCCGCCTTTCGCTGCTTTCCCTGATACTCAACCAGGCAAACAAATACTTACATCCGGATACAAATGTGACTTAGAGCACATCCAGGATGGAACGCAATTTCACTCAGGAATAACGTATGAGCACACAATCTAAGGGCCTGCTTGCGCGCCTGGCGCAGGGCAGTCTTGTAAAACAAATTCTGGTCGGGTTGGTACTGGGTATTCTGCTGGCGATGGTGTCAAAACCTGCGGCGGAAGCGACGGGACTGCTCGGCACCCTTTTCGTTGGCGCACTGAAGGCCGTCGCCCCGGTACTGGTGCTGATGCTGGTGATGGCGTCGATTGCCAACCACCAGCACGGACAAAAAACCAACATTCGCCCTATTCTGTTCCTGTATCTGCTGGGAACCTTCTCTGCTGCCTTAACGGCCGTTGTGTTTAGCTTCCTGTTCCCGTCCACGCTGCACCTGACCAGCGCGGCCGGTGATATCACCCCGCCGTCCGGGATTGTGGAAGTCCTTCGCGGCCTGCTGATGAGCATGGTCTCTAACCCCATCACCGCACTGATGAACGGAAACTACATTGGCATCCTGGTCTGGGCGATTGGTCTGGGCTTCGCGCTGCGTCATGGCAACGAGACCACGAAAAACCTGGTTAACGATTTGTCCAATGCAGTGACCTTCATGGTGAAGCTGGTGATTCGCTTTGCACCAGTCGGTATCTTTGGTCTGGTTTCTTCGACGCTGGCCACCACCGGTTTCGACGCACTGTGGGGCTACGCGCAGCTGCTGGTCGTCCTGGTCGGCTGTATGCTGCTGGTGGCGCTGGTGATCAACCCGCTGCTGGTGTTCTGGCAGATCCGCCGCAACCCGTATCCGCTGGTGCTGACCTGCCTGCGCGAGAGCGGCGTGTATGCCTTCTTCACCCGCAGCTCAGCGGCGAACATACCGGTGAACATGGCGCTGGCGGAGAAGCTGAACCTGGACCGCGATACCTATTCGGTGTCGATTCCCCTGGGTGCAACCGTGAACATGGCCGGTGCGGCGATTACCATCACCGTGCTGACGCTGGCGGCGGTGCATACGCTGGGTATTCCGGTAGATCTGCCAACCGCGCTGCTGCTGAGCGTCGTTGCATCACTGTGTGCCTGTGGCGCATCCGGCGTGGCGGGCGGCTCTCTGCTGCTGATCCCGCTGGCCTGTAACATGTTCGGTATTCCGAACGAGATTGCCATGCAGGTTGTCGCGGTCGGTTTCATTATCGGCGTATTGCAGGATTCCTGCGAAACCGCGCTGAACTCCTCTACCGACGTGCTGTTTACCGCCGCAGCCTGTCAGGCGGAAGATGCGCGTTTAGCGAAGAACGCCCTGCGCAGTTAAAAAGAAAAGCCCGGTGGCGGCTACGCCTTACCGGGCCTACAAGGTAAATGCAAAACGGCAACATGTGTTGCCGTTTTTAGTGTTTGCACCCTCTCCCTGTGGGAGAGGGCCGGGGTGAGGGCACCAGCCCGCACCCGACTTAAAGCGTCACACCACTCTTAAAGATCGCCAGCTCGCGGAAGTCGTTCTTCTCGTTGCAGGTCTGCCTGCCGCTGGCAAATTCCACAATCGTGTCCACGAATTCGCTCAGCAGCTGCGGCATCGCTTTGCCGTGGATCAGCTGGCCCGCGTCAAAGTCGATCCAGTGCTTTTTCTTCGCCGCCAGTTCGCTGTTAGTGGCGATTTTCACCGTCGGCACAAACCCGCCGTACGGCGTACCGCGCCCGGTACTGAACAGCACCATGTGACAGCCCGCGCCTGCCAGCGCGCTGGTGGCGACCGCATCGTTGCCCGGTGCGCTGAGCAGGTTCAGGCCGTGCGTTTTCAGCCGCTCACCGTAGCGCAGCACGTCCACCACCTGGCTGGCGCCCGCTTTTTGAGTGCAGCCCAGGGATTTTTCTTCAAGCGTGGTGATCCCGCCCGCTTTGTTACCCGGCGAGGGGTTCTCGTATATCGGCTGGTTATGGGCGATGAAGTACTGTTTGAAGTCGTTCACCATGGTGACGGTCTTCTCAAAGGTCTCTTCGTCGCGGCAGTGGCTCATCAGAATGCGCTCTGCGCCGAACATCTCCGGCACTTCGGTCAGCACCGTAGTGCCGCCGTTGGCAATCACGTAATCCGAGAAGCGACCCAGCATTGGGTTAGCGGTAATGCCGGAAAGGCCATCAGATCCGCCGCACTCCAGGCCAAACTTCAGTTCGCTCAGCTTGCCCGGCTCGCGCTTGTCGTGACGCATCACCTCGTACAGCTGATGCAGCTGTTCAACGCCCGCTTCCACTTCGTCGTCCTGGTGCTGACACACCATAAAGTGCACGCGCTCAGGGTCAAATTCGCCCAGCGTGTCGCGGAAGGCGTCGACCTGATTGTTCTCGCAGCCGAGGCCGATCACCAGCACCGCGCCCGCGTTCGGGTGGCGCACCATGTTTTGCAGCATGGTGCGGGTATTGATGTGGTCGTCGCCCAGCTGGGAACAACCGTAGGTGTGGCTGAACAGATGCACGCCGTCGGTGCCTTCAGCATCATTAGTCTCTTTCAGGAAACGCGTCTGAATTTGACGCGCGATCCCGTTCACGCAGCCGACAGTCGGGAGGATCCACAGCTCATTGCGGATCCCCACCTCGCCGCTGGCGCGGCGGTAGATCTGTACCTCACGATCGGCCGCCTGTCCTTCTTCTGGCTGGAAGTCAGGTTGATAGCTGTACTCGTCCAGATCGCTGAGATTGGTGCGGGTATTGTGGGAATGAATGTATTCACCCGGCGCAATATCCGCCAGCGCATGACCGATGGGCAAACCGTACTTCACCACGTTCTCCCCTTTCGCAATGGGGAACAGGGCAAACTTATGTCCACGTCCAATGGCCTGGCGTAACGTCACCGACTGGTTGTCGAAGGTCACTTCCATCCCTTCGGCTAAATCTGCCAGCGCGACGGCAACGTTATCCAGCGAATGGATTTTGATGTATTGCATATCAACCTCAAACGGCCTTAGTTCAGTTCAATGGCGAAGTAGTCACGCGCATTGTTAAAGCAGATGTTTCTCACCATTTCGCCCAGCAGCTGGATATCCGCTGGCGCTTCGCCCGCGTGCACCCAGCGGCCAATCATCTGGCACAGAATGCGGCGGAAATATTCATGGCGGGTATAGGAGAGGAAACTGCGGCTGTCGGTCAGCATGCCAACGAAGCGGCTCAACAGGCCGAGCTGCGCCAGCTGTGTCATCTGACGCTCCATGCCGTCTTTTTGATCGTTAAACCACCAGCCGGAACCGAACTGCATCTTGCCCGGCATCCCTTCGCCCTGGAAGTTGCCGATCATGGTGCCCAGCACTTCGTTATCGCGCGGATTCAGGCAGTAGAGAATGGTTTTCGGCAGCAGGTTTTGCTCGTTCTGTTTGCTCAGCAGTTTTGACAGCTCTTCCGCCAGAGGGCGGTCGTTGATGGAGTCGAAGCCCACGTCCGCGCCCAGCAGTTTAAACTGACGCTGGTTGTTATTACGCAGCGCGCCGATATGGTACTGCTGAACCCAGCCGCGACGGGCATATTCCGCACCGAGGAACACCAGCACCGCGGTTTTAAACTGGGCGACTTCACGCTCGCTCAGGGCTTCGCCGGAGAGACGACGCGCCAGGATGCTGTCCAGCTCGGCTTCGCTGGAATCCGCGAACAGCACCACGTCCAGCGCGTGGTCAGACACTTTACAGCCGTGTGCGGCAAAGTGATCCAGACGTTTGGTCAGCGCGGATTGCAGATCGGCGAAACGACGGATATCGGTATCCGATACTTCAGCCAGCTTCGTCATGTAGTCATTAAAGGTCGGCAGCTCAATGTTGAAGGCTTTATCCGGACGCCAGCTTGGCAGCACTTTGATGTCAAAGGTGCTGTCCTTCGCGACAACCGCGTGGTGCTCCAGGGAGTCGATCGGATCGTCGGTTGTGCCCACCATCTTCACGTTCATCTGCTGCATGATGCCGCGCGCCGAGAAGCTATCCTGCGCCAGCAGTTCGTTGCACTGATCCCAGATTTCATCCGCCGTGGCGGGAGAGAGCAGCTTGCCGGTGATGCCAAAAGGACGACGCAGTTCGAGGTGCGTCCAGTGGTATAACGGGTTACCGATGGTGTGGGGAACGGTAGCGGCCCAGGCGTCAAACTTCTCGCGATCGGTCGCGTCGCCGGTACACAGGCGCTCGGCCACGCCGTTGGTGCGCATCGCGCGCCACTTATAATGGTCACCCTTCAGCCAGATATCATACAGGTTTTTGAAACGGTAATTTTCGGCAACCTGTTGCGGCGGTAAATGGCAGTGGTAGTCGAAAATCGGCTGATCTTTTGCGTAGTCGTGGTACAGGCGGCGAGCAAATTCGGTATCTAACAGGAAATCTTCGGTCATAAACGGTGTCATTATCGTCTTCCTCATTACGGGAGCGTCAGAAAGCTTATGTTCAGATGCTGCAAAGTTATCACACCAATTTCCAGAGTCCGACGTTTTTTTCGTGAGTTAGATCAATAAACGTCGACAAATAAATTACCCTCAAAGGGGTAAACCTTCTTGCAGGCCGCGCCAGATCTGGCTTTACGCACGCCGCATAATATCCCTACAAAGATTCACTCTTTTGTGATGTCACTCACCTTTTAAAGTTGTATGACAAGTTATCTTTTCGCCGTCGCAAACTATAAGCCGACGGAATGCATTACCGGTGTTTGTTACATCGGATTTAACGGTACGGAAGCCGACTTAGCACGATGACTTATGGCAAGGTTCGGGCCGTTCCGGGACAGGTTCCCGGTTACGCCCCTCCCGTTACAGAACAGCTCCCGGCAACGGTTGAGTTGTTGCCGTGTCCCGACACGGAAATAACATAACGATGAGGTTTTACATGCGTAAAATTAAAGGGTTACGTTGGTACATGATCGCACTGGTGACGCTCGGCACCGTGCTGGGCTACCTGACACGTAACACCGTGGCAGCAGCGGCGCCAACGTTGATGGAAGAGTTACATATCTCCACACAACAATACTCTTACATCATTGCGGCGTATTCTGCCGCTTACACCGTAATGCAGCCTGTTGCAGGTTATGTTCTTGATATTCTGGGTACAAAAATTGGTTATGCCTTCTTCGCTGTAGCATGGGCCGTCTTCTGCGGGGCGACGGCGCTGGCTGGCAGCTGGGGCGGGCTGGCGCTAGCACGTGGTGCGGTAGGTGCTGCCGAAGCGGCGATGATCCCTGCGGGTCTGAAAGCCAGCTCTGAATGGTTCCCGGCAAAAGAACGTTCAATCGCTGTCGGTTACTTCAACGTGGGTTCCTCCATCGGGGCGATGATTGCTCCGCCACTGGTGGTGTGGGCGATTGTGATGCACAGCTGGCAAATGGCGTTCATCATCTCCGGTGTGCTGAGTTTTGCCTGGGCCATGGCGTGGCTGATCTTCTATAAACACCCGCGCGATCAGAAAAAGCTGTCTACCGAAGAACGTGACTACATTATTAATGGTCAGGAATCTCATCATCAGACCGACAACGGTAAAAAAATGTCCGTCTGGCAGATCCTGGGTACCCGTCAGTTCTGGGGTATCGCCCTGCCACGCTTCCTGGCGGAACCGGCCTGGGGTACGTTCAACGCCTGGATCCCGCTGTTCATGTTCAAAGTCTACGGCTTTAACCTGAAAGAGATCGCGATGTTCGCCTGGATGCCAATGCTGTTTGCAGACCTGGGCTGTATCGTCGGCGGCTACCTGCCACCGCTGTTCCAGCGCTGGTTTGGCGTGAACCTGATTGTGTCCCGTAAGATGGTGGTCACCATGGGCGCCCTGCTGATGATTGGCCCTGGCATGATTGGCCTGTTCACCAGTCCTTACGTGGCTATCGCCCTGCTGTGTATCGGGGGCTTTGCTCACCAGTCTCTGTCTGGCGCGCTGATTACGCTCTCGTCCGACGTGTTTGGTCGTAACGAAGTTGCCACCGCCAACGGTCTGACCGGGATGGCCGCCTGGACCGCAAGTACCCTGTTCGCCCTCGTGGTCGGCGCGCTGGCAGACACCATCGGCTTCAGCCCGCTGTTCGCGGTACTGGCCATCTTCGACCTGCTGGGCGCGGTGGTTATCTGGACGGTGCTGAAGAGTAAATCCGCCGAGGAACTGGCGAAAGAGTCCCTTGGGGGACCGGCGACGCAGAGTTAGCTTGTTGTGCCGGGTGGCGGCTTCGCCTTACCCGGCCTACAACACCCGATAAAACCGTAGGCCGGGTAAGCGTAGCGCCACCCGGCAAAAACGTCGCAAAAGCCGCCTCCGGGCGGCTTTTTTAATGGCGAAATCTGGAGAGTGGCACGCAAAAGTGGTATAACAAATCATTCGCCGTACCCTGCCTGGAGCGCATATGGAAATCACCGAATCACGTCGTTTATATCAACAACTTGCCGCCGAGCTGAAAGATCGCATCGAGCAAGGGGTCTATCTTGTCGGTGATAAACTTCCCGCTGAGCGTTTTATTGCGGATGAAAAAAGCGTCAGCCGCACGGTGGTCCGCGAAGCCATCATCATGCTGGAAGTTGAAGGGTATGTTGAGGTACGCAAAGGTTCCGGTATTCACGTGATTTCCAGCCAGGCGAAACACTCCCCCACGCCGGACGAAAGTCTGGAATTTGCCAGCTACGGTCCGTTTGAGCTTCTCCAGGCTCGCCAGCTGATTGAAAGCAATATCGCAGAATTCGCAGCGACGCAGGTCACCAAGCAGGACATCATGAAGCTGATGGAAATCCAGGATCATGCGCGTAAAGAAAAATGTTTCCGCGATTCCGAATGGGACCTGCAATTCCACGTCCAGGTCGCCCTTGCGACTCAAAACACGGCGCTGGCGGCAATCGTTGAAAAAATGTGGACTCAGCGCGTTCACAACCCGTACTGGAAGAAACTGCACGATCACATTGATTCCCGCACGGTAGACAACTGGTGTGACGACCACGACCAGATTCTTAAGGCCCTGATTCGTAAAGATCCGCATGCGGCGAAACTGGCAATGTGGCAGCATCTGGAGAACACTAAACAGATGCTTTTTAATGAAACGAGTGATGACTTTGAATTTAACGCTGACCGCTATCTTTTTGCTGATAATCCGGTGGTTCACCTCGATACCGCGACCAATGTCACAAAATAACCTCCTGAACTGCTGGCAGGCGCACCGCCGCGCCTTCCGGCCAGACAGGGTAAGAAAACCTCTATAGTGTCAGCCTTTGTAAAATCTCTCGCTCCCCTCCGTGGCTTACGCCAAAATCGTGTTTCCCCTCAAATTCTGTGACGCAGAACGTCGGGCTTTGTTACAATTGGATTCACTTCGTTATTTTGTAAGTTAGTGCTTGCTAACCAGCCAATTAACAGGGAACAGTGTTGGCCACACATCATTGTGTCCGCGAGCGACCATAATGAAATCATAACAATGTCGCCGTGCTGTTTTCCCGTATGACAGGCGTGACGTTAACCGATTTCCAGGAACACTGAATGGAACTTTTGACCCAACTACTGAACGCCCTCTGGGCTCAGGATTTCGAAACGCTGGCCAACCCGTCCATGATTGGCATGCTCTACTTTGTGTTATTTATGATCCTGTTCCTTGAGAACGGCCTGCTGCCTGCTGCCTTTTTACCGGGCGACAGCCTGCTGGTGCTGGTTGGGGTGCTCTGTGCAAAAGGGGCGATGGCTTTCCCACAAACGGTTCTGCTGTTGACCATTGCCGCCAGCCTGGGTTGCTGGGTGAGTTATATTCAGGGGCGATGGCTGGGCAACACGCGAATCGTTCAGAACTGGCTTTCGCATCTTCCGGCACATTATCACCAGCGAGCGCACCACCTTTTCCATAAGCACGGGCTCTCCGCCTTGCTGATTGGCCGCTTTATCGCATTCGTACGCACCCTGCTGCCGACCATTGCGGGCTTGTCCGGCCTGAGCAGCGCGCGCTTCCAGTTCTTTAACTGGATGAGCGGCCTGCTGTGGGTTCTGATCCTGACCACGCTCGGCTATGCGCTCGGTAAAACGCCGGTCTTTATGAAATATGAAGACCAGCTGATGTCTTGCCTGATGCTGCTGCCCGTCGTCCTGCTGGTGTTTGGCCTGGTCGGTTCACTGGTCGTACTGTGGAAAAAGAAATACGGAGCCAGGGGTTAACGATGGTTATCTCCCCGCTCGCGCTGCGCCGCTTCTCTTACGCCATCGTCGCGCTAATGATGTTCAGCGCTCTCATCCTGCTATGGTCTGCCCTACAGCACCAGGAGTCGACGCTGACTATCCGTCCTGTGAGTCAAGGAACCAGCGTGCCGGATGGTTTTTCCATCTGGCATCATCTGGATGCTAACGGGATCCGCTTTAAGAGCATCACGCCGCAAGACGACGTGCTGCTGATAAAATTTGACTCCAGTGCGCAAAGCGCCGCGGCGAAAGCGGTGCTGGACCGCACGTTGCCGCAGGGTTACATCATCGCGCAACAGGATGATGACAGCCACGTAGCCTCCTGGATGTCACGGTTACGCGACACGTCGCATCGATTTGGCTAACGACTAATATTCCGAATATTTTCACCCACTTTGGTGAAACTCCCGTTTACTTACTATGCTTAAGTACGCGGAGCACCCCTCAGATGTTCTCCGCATAGTTCTGGAACACGGCTTACGCCGTAACACAATGGAAGGTTTCTATAATGAAATACCGCATCACCCTGGCTCTGGCCCTTTTTTCTTTAAGCACAGCTTCCTTCGCTATGTCTCTTTGTCAGGAGAAAGAACAGGATATTCAACGCGAAATCAGTTATGCCGAAAAGCATAACAATCAGCACCGGATCGACGGACTGAAAAAAGCGTTGAGCGAAGTGAAAGACAATTGTACGGACAGCAAGCTGCGTGCCGATCATCAGGAAAAAATCGCTGAACAGAAGGACGAGATAGCCGAGCGCCGTCAAGACCTGCAAGAAGCGAAAGAGAAAGGTGATGCGGAAAAAATTGCCAAGCGCGAGAGGAAGTTGCAAGAGGCGCAGGACGAACTGAAAGCGCTGGAAGCTCGCGATTATTGAGTTAACGGAAATCTCAACAGGAGAGAATCATGTCAAAAGATACAACTTCAGAACATCTGCGCGCTGAGCTGAAATCCCTGGCGGACACCCTGGAAGAGGTGCTGAACTCTTCTGCCGATAAATCGAAAGAAGAAGTCAGCAAACTGCGCAGCAAAGCGGAGCAGGCACTGAAAGAGAGCCGTTACCGTCTGGGTGAAACCGGTGATGCACTGGCGAAACAGACCCGCGAAGCGGCTGCGCGCGCAGACGAATATGTACGTGACAATCCATGGACAGGCGTTGGTATTGGTGCCGCAGTGGGTGTGGTGCTGGGTGTCCTGCTGACGCGTCGTTGATTATGGAAGATCCACGTCACGCACAAGGGCCTGCTAAAAACGTCCTCGGCATCGGCCAGCGTATTCTTACGACGCTGGTCGGGATTGCCGAAACGCGCGTCCGGCTTGCGGTAGTGGAACTGGAAGAGGAGAAAGCCAATCTCTTCCAGATGCTGCTCATGCTTGGGCTTACGATGCTCTTTGCCGCGTTTGGTCTGATGAGCCTGATGGTGTTAATCATCTGGGCTATCGATCCACAGTATCGACTGAACGCGATGATTGCGACTACCGTGGTTCTGCTGGTGGCGGCGCTGATAGGCGGTATCTGGACCCTGCATAAAGCGCGCACGTCGACCTTCCTGCGCCATACGCGCCAGGAGCTGGCCAACGACCGCGCCCTGCTGGAGGATGATAAGTCGTGAGCGACAAAGCCGAACGTCAAAAGCGGAAAGCGTATCTGCTGAGCCAGATCCAGCAGCAGCGGCTGGACCTGTCCGCCAGCCGTCGCGACTGGCTGGAGCTGACCCAGCGTTACGATCGCGGCTGGAATACTCTTCTGAGCCTGCGATCGTGGGCGCTGGTGGGTAGCAGCGTGATGGCGATCTGGACGATTCGTCATCCAAACATGCTGATTCGCTGGGCACGCCGTGGCTTTGGTGTCTGGAGCGCATGGCGTCTGGTGAAAGCAACGATTCGTCAGCAGCAGCTGCGCTAGCCTTCTCGCCGGGTGGCGATGCGCTTACCCGGCCTACGGTAAAAAAGTAGGCCGGGTAAGGCGTAGCCGTCACCCGGCAAAATCTCTCTATGCTCCCTTACTCAATATCTTTGAAAAAGATTGACAGTTTTCCTTGCTAACAATTGCCATCCGCCCCGTTTACACTCCTCTCCATCGACAGCAAAGACGCGGTATCTACCCGAATTTGCACGCAAATAACGTTTAGCCGCTGATGTGGTTTCCTGGAGAGTAAAATGAAAAAATTAGAAGATGTTGGTGTATTGGTAGCGCGTATTCTGATGCCTGTGCTGTTCATCACCGCAGGCTGGGGCAAAATTACCGGCTATGCGGGCACTCAGCAGTATATGGAAGCGATGGGCGTACCGGGTTTCCTGCTGCCACTGACCATCCTGCTTGAGTTCGGCGGCGGCCTGGCAGTGCTGTTCGGTTTCCTGACCCGCACCACGGCGCTGTTCACCGCAGGCTTTACCCTGCTGACCGCGTTCATCTTCCACAGCAACTTTGCGGAAGGCGTGAACTCCCTGATGTTCATGAAAAACCTGACAATCGCGGGTGGCTTCCTGCTGCTGGCTATCACGGGTCCGGGCGCCTACAGCATCGACCGTCTTCTGAATAAGAAGTGGTAAGCACGCTATACTGATTAAATTCAAAGCGAGGAGACATCTCCTCGCTTTTGCTATCTGACGGAGGAGTAAAAAATGGGACAACTCGTAGACGGCGTCTGGCAGGATGTCTGGTATGACACCAAATCCACCGGTGGACGCTTTAAGCGCTCTGTTTCGGCCTTCCGTAACTGGCTGACCGCCGACGGCGCACCCGGCCCGAGTGGCGAAGGGGGCTTTGCGGCGGAGAAAGATCGTTATCATCTGTATGTTTCTCTCGCCTGTCCGTGGGCGCACCGTACGCTGATTGTGCGCAAACTTAAAGGTCTCGAATCGCTAATTCCGGTTTCGGTGGTCAACCCGCTGATGCTGGAAAACGGCTGGACGTTCGACAGTGACTTCCCGGCCGCGACGGGTGATGAGCTTTATCATCACGATTTCCTGTATCAGCTCTATCTGCGCGCCGATCCGCACTACACCGGACGCGTAACGGTGCCTGTACTGTGGGACAAGAAAAACCAGACGATCGTCAGCAATGAATCCGCTGAAATCATTCGCATGTTCAATACCGCGTTTGACGCGCACGGCGCCCGCGCCGGGGATTACTATCCGGTTGAGCTGAGCGAGAAAATTGACGAGCTGAACGGCTGGATCTACGACAACGTCAACAACGGCGTCTATAAAGCCGGTTTTGCCACCAGTCAGGAAGCGTACGACGAAGCGGTCGGCAACGTGTTTGGATCCCTGGAACGTCTGGAGCAGATCCTCGGCCAGCATCGTTATTTAACGGGCGATCGCTTCACCGAAGCAGACATCCGCCTGTGGACGACGCTGATCCGCTTCGATCCGGTGTATGTCACCCACTTCAAGTGCGACAAGCATCGCATCAGCGATTATCTGAACCTGCACGGTTTCCTGCGCGACATCTATCAGATGCCGGGTATTGCGGAGACGGTCAATTTTGACCATATTCGCACCCATTATTTCCGCAGTCATAAGACCATCAACCCAACGGGCATTATCTCCATTGGTCCGTGGCAGGATCTGGATGAACCACACGGGCGCGACGTGCGTTTCGGATAATTATTTAGGGAATCAATTGATTCCCTTTTTTAATTCACGGCATACATCTATCCTTACCTCGATCGCTTAGAAAACAAGTGATTGACTGACTAAGAGGCAAGGAAAAATGGACTGGTATTTAAAAGTACTGCGCAACTACGTTGGATTTGGTGGCCGTGCCCGCCGTAAAGAGTACTGGATGTTCGTTCTGGTGAACTTCGTCCTGATTATGGTGCTGGGTATTGTGGACAAAATCCTCGGCTGGGAACGCGAGGGGGGCGAAGGCATTCTCACCACCATTTATGGTGTGTTGGTTCTGCTGCCTTCATGGGCCGTACTGTTTCGTCGTCTTCACGACACCGATCGTTCGGCGTGGTGGCTGCTGTTGCTGTTGATCCCGCTTATCGGCTGGATCGTGATTTTGATTTTCAACTGTCAGAGCGGAACGCCGGGAGAAAACCGCTTTGGTCCGGATCCGAAGATCTGCGCATAAAAAAAAGCCCGGTGGCGCTTCGCTTACCGGGCCTACAAATTACGATTTTATTTATTATATTGCGTGAAAAGCTTCGGAATTTCGCGTAAACACCATGATTTGGCTTCGCCCATGCTGTCACGACGCCACGCCATAATAATATCCACTTCGCTGGTGTATTCCGGGCTGACAACGCGCAGCCGTCCCTCTGCAATGTCCTTTTCGACGAACGGATACGGCATGGTCGCCACGCCCAGCCCCGCCAGCAGCGCCTGACGCTTATCTTCCAGCGACGTCACCGTCAGACGCGGCTGTTTATCCAGCAACTGCACCGTTAACACCGGGCGCTCGCGCGCGGTATCCGCCACCGCCACGCCGCGGTATTTCACGCGCGTGACCTCAGAGAGCGGTTCCGGCTCCTGATGGATCGGGTGACCCGGCGCAGCGACGTAGACGTTCATCACGCTGTACAGTTTGCGCGAGTTAATTTCTGACGATGAGCGGAAATGCATATCCGGCGCAATAACGATATCCGCCCTGCCCGTCTCAAGACGCTCCCACGCCCCTGCCAGCACCTCGGTGATGATCGACAGCTGCGTATTGGCCTTCGCCGCCAGGCGGTCCACCAGTGGGAACAGCGCCTCGGTGGGCACCAGCGCTTCGGTCACTAACGTCAGATGGGTTTCCCAGCCGCGGGCCAGCGCTTCGGCATCGGTCGTCAGTTTATCCGCCGCTTCCAGCAATACGCGGCCGCGCTCTAACAGCATCCGCCCAACGTTGGTGAATTTTGTTCGATGACCAGAGCGATCGAAGAGCACAACATCCAGCTCCTCCTCCAGCTTTTGCATGGTATAGCTCAGCGCAGACGGAACGCGCCCCAGTTCATCTGCCGCCGCGGCAAAACTGCCGCGCCTGTCAATCGCGTCCATGACGCGAAGCGCCTCAAGCGTCAATGCTCTCTCTTTAGCCATCTCGTTCTCATTCAGGAAATTTGAACATACCGGGCAGAATATCTGGCTAACATTGCAGCGTCCATACCTTTACCATTGATTTAGTGTAAAGAGAGGTCAAGTTTATGATTACGACAAGAACAGCGAAACAGTGTGGACAAGCCGATTTCGGTTGGTTGCAGGCCCGCTACACCTTTTCCTTTGGACACTACTTTGACCCTAAACTTCTCGGTTACGCTTCACTGCGCGTATTGAACCAGGAAGTGCTCGCCCCGGGCGCGTCCTTCCAGCCGCGCACGTACCCGAAAGTCGATATCCTGAACCTGATCCTGGAAGGCGAGGCAGAATACCGCGATAGCGAGGGCAATCATGTCCAGGCGAAGGCTGGCGAGGCGCTGTTAATTTCCACGCAGCCGGGTATTAGCTATAGCGAGCATAACCTCAGCAAAGACAAAACGCTGACCCGCATGCAGCTGTGGCTGGATGCCTGTCCGGAGCGGGAAAATCCGCTGGTGCAAAAAATCGATCTGAAGGGCGATAAACAGCAGCTGATTGCATCCCCTGATGGCAGCAAAGGCAGCCTGCAGCTGCGCCAGCAGGTGTGGCTGCACCATATCGAACTGAAAAAAGGTGAACAGGCAAGCTTCCAGCTTCATGGCCCGCGCGCCTATCTGCAGTCCATTCACGGAACGGTGCATGCGGTGACGCACGCGGAAGAGAAAGAGGCGCTCACCTGCGGCGACGGCGCGTTTATTCGTGATGAAGCGAATATCACCCTGGTGGCGGATACGCCGCTGCGCGCGCTGCTGATTGATTTGCCGGTTTAACCCCCCCTCACCCTAGCCCTCTCCCCAAAGGGGAGAGGGAACGATCGAGCCCCTCGCCCCTATGGGGAGAGGGGTTGGGGTGAGGGGAAATTTTTACACCTTACTCGCCATAATCTCAATAATCTGCCGGTCCGTTGCCTGCATCGAGCGGCACGCCAGCGCGCACAGGTTCGCGATCGACTGCTCCACGTCGTGCGCCACAATCCCCTCGTTGCCCGTCACGGCAGTATCATCCAGCGCCATCATCACGGCTTTCCAGGCGCTGGTGACGCTGGTCGAGACCTTCATTGCGCAACTGTTAGACGCCCCGTCACAGATCATCCCGCTGACGTCGCCGATCATACTGCCGATCGCCATGGAAATTCTCTGGTAAGAACCGCCCATCAGCCACGCCATCCCCGCCGCAGCCCCCATTCCGGCTGTTGTCGCCGCACACAGCGCGGACAAGCGCGGAAGCTGGTAATGGATATAGATCGCCGACAGGTGCGAGAGCATCAGCGCCCGCGCCAGCCGTTCGTCATCGGCCTGAACGTGCTCAGCCACCACCACCACCGGCATGGTGGCGGTGATGCCCTGATTCCCGGAACCCGAGTTGCTCATCGCCGGCAGCGTCGCGCCTCCCATGCGGGCATCCGAGGCTGCGCTGGTGCGGATAATAATGTCTGAACCCAGATCCTGCGCCATCCAGCCGCGTGCGCGCTGTTTATTGAGCGTCGCGCCAATATGCAGCCCCCAGTTGCCACGCAAACCTTCGCGGGAGAGCGCATCGTTCAGCCGCCCCGCATCGAGGATAAAGCGGATCGCGTCGAACGGCACCTGCTCTACAAACTCAAGGATCTGCGACAGCGTGGTGGTCGAGAGTACCGCCAGCGGATCGTCGTTGTTCTGGCTCTGATTATCGTCAAGCCTGAAGCGCGTTTCGCCCTGACAAACTACCTCCACCACGCGAGTGTGCCCGCCAGCGATGGTCACCATCGCCGAGGATTCACCGACGTAAACGCAGGCACGTGAATAGAGGATCTCATCGCACGGCTCCTGCAATTTTACCTGCACCAGACCCGCGTTCAGCAGTGCTTTGGCGCGCGTTAGCGCCTCGGACGACGCGTCTTTCAACACCTCCAGTCCGGCATGCGCGTTACCGCCTGTCGCGCCCAGCGCGGCCGCGATGGGTAAACCGACCATACCGGTACCGGGCACCGTTACGCCAAGCCCGTTTTTCATCAGGTTCGGCGATACCCACGCCTCGATACGCGTCACCTCACCGTCAAGCTGTCCGGCAGCCATCGCGCACGCCAGCGCCAGCGAGACGGGTTCGGTACAGCCCAGCGCAGGCTTTACCTCTTCCTGCACCGCGCGAATAAAATGGTTCCATAAAGGATTAATTTGCTCAGACATCGTTACGACCTTATTTAACCTCATGAGAAGGCGAGGAAAGGAGAAACACAAAGCAGCAGCCCGGTAATCACAATAATCACCAGCGATACGCCTTTATATTTATGAAGTGCGGGCACTTTGTAGACCAGCCACGCCGGAATTAAGCAGCCCACCATCCCGAAAATAGGGCTACAGATGGAAGTGAAGCTCAGCACCGGCGCGTTTAACACAATCGCGCTCCAGGCCAGCAGGATGGCGAACAGCATAATCCCGCGCTGGACGGCATTTTCATTGATTTTCTCCGCCGGCATTTTGCGGCGCAGGATGTTCATCACAATGCCCTGCGTCGCCTCACGAAAGCCGAGATAGACGCCAAAGAACGCGGTCATCACAGCGAAAATATTGAGGATTACGCTGACAATTTTGACCCAGCCCGCGCCGTCACCGCTGATAAACTGTGCTGCGATTGCCAGGGCGGAAATATTCTGCTCGTAGGCTTTTACCGCCTCGTCGTGCCCCATCGCCAGGGTGAAGGAGACAGCGTAGAAAAAGACCGTCACAAACAGCACGCCAAAGGCGATATTCATTGCCCGCAGCGCTTTATGCCGCGCCACCTCAACGGATTTTTCCCTTGAACGATAGGAAATCACCATCGGGCTTAATGTCTGAATAAACAGAATGGAGGTTAAGGTGAAAGGCAGCGTAATAATGGCGTTTTTAATCAGCAGCCCCATTGGCGGCAGCATGCCGACGTTGGCTAAATGCCAGAGGCCAATCATCGAAAGCCCCAGCGCCGCCACCACAAATAATTTGGTCAGCACCATCAGGCTGGAGACTTTAAACAGCAGCTTTTCACCGCGCGACGAAATGGCGACCAGAATGCAGATCAGGAATAAGCCGTAGAACGGATTTTCCGACAGCAAACCGTCGGTTACGCCGAAGGTGTGTAAATAGGATGCGCTGTCGTTGGTAATGGCCGTCGAATAGACAAACATCCAGATCACCAGCATCACGAAATAAAGTGCACCCAATAAGATGCCCCAGTTTTTGCCTAAATATCCGCTAATAACGCTCGGATAGTCTTTACATTCCGGTGATTCCGCCAGCGTATTAATAAACAGGCGCTGGAACAGGTACATGGCCGGATAACCAATTATCGACGAGAGTAAAAATACCCATAGCCCCATTAATCCAACCTGCACCGGAAGAAAAACAATGCCCGCGCCGATAGCCATCCCAATACTCATGATGACCCAGCCCGTATCGGTGCTGTCGAATTTAATCGCCTCTCGCCATTCGCTTTCGCTCATTCCCGCCCGCCTTGCCGCAGGGGAATCACTCACAATCACACTGCTGTTTGTTGCCATATTCATTGGGCACTCGCTTATTTTGTAGGGTAACGATTTGTTTTTATAAGGTTCCGATCGCCAGCGATTGCGAGTCAGAGGGTGCAGGTGTGAGTTATTGGTATGGGGAGATCATATCCGGAGCGCGGGAGAAAAAAGTCACAACTTTTATAGGGATTTCCTAATGCAAGAGGAAAATATTACTTCGTGATAGCAGAAAAGAGAGTGAGTTTTCTAAAATTGACGGTGTTCACAAAATTAAAAGCCTCCTCATCTGAGGAGGCTGAAGATGGGGCCTGTGTTAGATCGCCTGCGTAAACGTCCTCGAAATCACGTCCTGCTGCTGCTCGCGGGTCAGAGCGTTAAACCGCACCGCATAGCCTGAAACGCGGATCGTCAGGTTCGGATAGTTCTCCGGATGGGCGATGGCATCCAGCAGCATCTCCCGGTTCATCACGTTGACGTTCAGGTGCTGCCCGCCCTCAATGGTCGCTTCGTGGTGGAAGTACCCGTCCAGCAGCCCGACAAGGTTGGTTTTGCGCACCAGCTCGTCCTTGCCCAGTGCCTGCGGCACGATGGAGAAGGTGTAGGAGATCCCGTCTTTGGCATAGGTGAACGGCAGCTTGGCGACCGAGGTTAACGACGCCACCGCCCCTTTTCTGTCGCGCCCGTGCATCGGGTTGGCGCCAGGCGCAAACGGCGTGCCGCCGCGACGTCCGTCCGGCGTGTTGCCGGTCTTCTGCCCGTAAACCACGTTGGAGGTGATGGTCGGGATCGACTGCGTCGGTACCGCGTTGCGGTACGTCGGCAGCGCCTGGATTTTCTTCATAAAGCGCTCAACCAGATCGCAGGCGATACTGTCCACGCGATCGTCGTTGTTGCCGTACTGTGGATAGTCGCCTTCGATGACGAAATCCACCGCCAGACCAGTGTGGTCGCGCACCGGTTTTACCGTGGCGTACTTGATGGCCGACAGGGAATCCGCCGCCACCGACAGCCCGGCAATGCCACAGGCCATGGTGCGGTAAACGTCCCGGTCGTGCAGCGCCATCAGCGAGGCTTCGTAGCTGTATTTATCATGCATGTAGTGAATGAGATTCAGCGCACTGATGTACTGCACTGCCAGCCAGTCCATGAAGTGATCGAGGCTCGCCATTACGGTGTCGTAATCCAGTACCTCATCCAGCAGCGGCTCGGTTTTCGGCCCCACCTGGATCTTCAGCTTCTCATCCACCCCACCGTTAATTGCGTACAGCAGCGTTTTCGCCAGGTTGGCGCGTGCGCCGAAGAACTGCATCTGCTTGCCGATCACCATCGGACTGACGCAGCAGGCAATGGCGTAGTCGTCGCTGTTGAAGTCGGTACGCATCAGATCGTCGTTCTCGTATTGCAGCGAGGAGGTGACGATCGAGACCTGCGCGGCGTATTTCTTGAAAGCGATCGGCAGCTGTTCGGACCAGAGGATCGTCAGGTTTGGCTCCGGCGCTGGCCCCATGGTGTGCAGGGTATGCAGATAGCGGAAGCTGTTTTTGGTCACCAGCGTACGGCCATCCAGCCCCATGCCGCCGATCACTTCCGTGGCCCAGATCGGATCGCCGGAGAAGAGCGTGTCGAACTCCGGCGTGCGCAGGAAGCGCACCATGCGGATCTTCATGATGAAGTGGTCGATCAGCTCCTGGGCCTGCACCTCGTTCAGCCTTCCTGCCTGCATGTCGCGTTCAATGTAGATATCGAGGAACGAGGCCGTGCGCCCCAGCGACATCGCCCCGCCGTTTTGGGATTTCACTGCGGCAAGGTAGGCAAAGTAGACCCACTGCACCGCTTCCTGCGCATTCATCGCCGGACGTGAAATATCAAAGCCATAGTTCGCCGCCATCTGCTGGATCTGGAGCAACGCACGTTTGTGCTCCGCCAGCTCCTCGCGCAGGCGGATCGTGGCCTCCAGATCGTCTCCGCGCTCCAGTTTCCCCTGGAGATCGGCGAACTGAAGTTCACGCTCGCGCACCAGATAGCTGATGCCGTATAGCGCCACGCGACGGTAGTCGCCGATGATGCGTCCGCGCCCGTAGCCGTCCGGCAGACCGGTGAGCACGCCGGATTTTCGGCAGCGCATCATCTCCGGAGAGTAAACGTCAAATACGCCCTGGTTGTGGGTTTTGCGCAGGTCGGTGAAGAGATATTCAAACTGCGGATCCATCTCGCGACCGTAGGCTTCGAACGAGCTGCGGATCATATTGATCCCGCCGTACGGATGCAGGGCCCGCTTGAGCGGCTTGTCGGTTTGCAGGCCGACGATCGTCTCCAGCTCCTGGTCAATATAGCCCGGCCCGTGCGCGGTAATGGTGGTGGCGATGTTGGTGTCAAAATCCACCGGAGCGTGGGTGGCATTCTCCTGGCGAATGCCGACCATCACCTTCTGCCACAGCGCCGTCGTTGCTGGCGTCGCCTGCGCGAGGAAAGCTTCATCGCCTTCATAAGGGGTGTAGTTATGCTGAATAAAATCGCGCACGTTAACGGCGTTTTTCCATTCTTCACCGCGAAACCCGGCCCATGCGTCGCTGTAAGGCGCGACGCCCGTATCGATTGTTACTTTCATCAGATTCTCGCTTTATCAGGCGTAAGCCGCAGCCGGGGTGACCTTCCCAAGACGGAGGGCGTCCAGCGCGATCATTTTTTCTTCATTGGTAGGGATCACCGCGCAGGCCGCGCGTGACGACTCGGTGGAGATCACGCGCTCACCCGCGCTGCCCGGCAGGGCATTTTTGGACTCGTCGAGGATGATGCCAAACACCTTCAGGTGCTCCACCACCAGTGCGCGGATAAGCACGGAGTTCTCACCGATCCCGCCGGTAAACACCACGCCATCCAGACGGTGCAGGGATGCGGCATGACCGGCGATATGCCGCGCTATGCGGTGGACAAAGGTCTTTATCGCCAGCCGCGCCCGCTCGTTGCCGTCATGCCAGGCTTTCTCCAGCACGCGCAAATCGGAGGAGATGCCGGAGAGCCCCAGCAACCCGGACTCTTTATTGACCACGCGCTCCAGATCCTCGAACGTCTGGCCGGTCTGCCGGGCAATCCACGCCATCGCGCCAAAATCTACGTCGCCACAGCGCGTGCCCATCACCAGTCCTTCAAGCGGCGTCATCCCCATGGACGTGTCCACGCTTACGCCGTTACGCACCGCGCAGATGGACGCCCCGTTGCCGAGATGGGCAATCACCAGGCCGCTGTCTTCGGCGGAGAGCCCGAGAAGCGCGTGCGCCTGCGCCGCCACGTAGCGGTGAGAGGTGCCGTGGAAGCCGTAGCGGCGCACGCCCAGCTCTTCAAAATAGCGGTACGGCAAGCCGTACAGATACGCCTGCGGCGCCATGGTCTGGTGGAAGCTGGTATCAAATACCGCCACCTGCTGCACCCCGGGGAAGAGTCGCTCTGCGGCTTCCACGCCGCTCAGGTTAGCGTAGTTATGCAGCGGCGCCAGCGGGGAGACCTGGCGGATCTGCTCCATCACCTCTTCCGTGATCAGGGTCGACTCGCTGAAGAGATCGCCGCCGTGGGCAATGCGATGGCCAATCAAAGCCACGCTGCCCATCAGGTCGCGCTTCTCCAGCTCCAGGGCGATGGCGGCCAGCGCCCCTTCGTAGTCCTGATGAGCCAGTCTGACTGGCTCACCCCCATTCACGGAAATAAAGGCTTTTTCAGTGTTGACGCCGTCCGCAATGCCCGTCATCAGAGCATCGCAGCCTGCGGCGTCCAGCACCGAAAACTTAACAGAGGACGATCCGCAGTTAATGACCAGTACTACCGGAAACTCAATCATGGTATGGCTCCGCTCTTCCTGAGCTTTGGTTTAAAACAGTTTGTACACGATGTTCAGAATGGTCAGCAGGCCGACCACGGTTACGAAGATGTTCTCGGTCCGGCCTTTGTATTTCGCCAGCGCCGGTGCTTTGCGGATGGCGTACATCGGCAGCAGGCACAGCAGAGAGGCGATAATTGGCGCGCCCATGGCTTCAATAAGGTCCAGAATGTTCGGGTTGGCATAGGCCACAATCCAGGTGGAGCCCATGATGAAGACCATGCTTATGGTGTTCAGCTTGCCCACGGAGACGTTCTTCTTGTCGCCCTTGTAGCCGAACTTAACGATCAGGCCGTTCAGCCCCTCCAGCGTGCCCAGGTAGTGACCGAAGAAGGATTTAAAGATAGCGACCAGCGCGATGATGGACGCGCCGTACTCCAGCACCGTGGCGAACGTGGATTTACTGCCTGACATCGACGCAAAGTGGTTCGCCAGGTAAGAGAGCACCGGAATGTTCTGCGCTTTGGCGTCCGCCATGTTCTGCGGAGAGAGCGTAAACAGGCAGCTAAAGGCGAAGAACATCACCACCGCCACCATCAGCAGGCTGGCGCGACCGATGATTTTGGAACATTTCTGCTCGGTGAATTCTTTACCAAACTCCGGCTCGTACTCTTCGCGCTTGGAGACCACAAACGAGGAGACGATAGGCGAGAAGTTGAAGGAGAAGACCATAATGGAAATCCCCAGCCACACCGTGACAAGAATGCCGTCATGACCGGTGAAGGCGATATCGCTCAGGTTAACCTGGTCGATCACCGCTGAGTTCCAGTACGGGATCAGCGAGAGAGAAATCAGCACCAGGCTGGCGATGAACGGGAACACCAGGTAGCTCATCACCTTCACCATCAGGTCTTTACCGAACCAGATCACAAAGGCCATCAGCAGCAGCAGGAACAGCGCTACCACGCCGCGGTTCAGGGCAGGCATCTGGAGCTGGTTTTCCCAGAAGGTCATAAAGGTGTTGGTAATGGTGACGCCGTAAATCCACAGCAGCGGGCAAATAGCAAAGAAGTAGAGGAAGGTGATCACCACCCCGCCGGTCTTACCAAAATGCTCCTCCACCGTTTCGGTGATGTTGCCGGAGACGTTACTGCCGGACAAACACAGCCGCGCCAGCGCGCGGTGGCAGTAAAAGGCAATGGGGAACGCCAGAACCAGCATCAGCAGAATAGGGATCAGGCCACCAAAGCCTGCGCGGATGGGGAAGAACAGCACGCCAGCGCCAATGGCGGTACCAAACAGGCCGAGCGTCCAGGTGGTATCCGATTTACGCCAGGAGGACGTTTTTGTCTGGCCAACGATAATGCTTTCTGTGTTGCTCATAGGTCACCTTTATGCGTCAACGAAGCCGGTAATTTGGGAAACACGGGAGAGATCAATATTGCCACCGGAAATAATGCAGACGGTTTTACGGCCCTGAATATAGTGGTCCAGCTTGCCGCTTAATAACGCCGCGCACGCCAGCGCGCCAGCACCTTCCGTAACCACTTTATTTCGCTGAATAAGCGCGATCATGCTGTTGCGAATCTCGTCTTCGCTGACCAGCACAATGTCGTCAACCAGTTCACGAACGATTTCGAAGGTTAAATTACCCGGGCGAGACACGTCGCAGCCGTCCGCTAATGTGCCGGTAATGCGGTGGTTCGTTATTTCACCGGTCTGATACGACGCCGCCATTCCGTGCACGTTTTCAGACTGCACGCCGATAATATTGATAGTTGGGTTGATGGATTTAATTGCTGTCGCAATACCGGCAATTAAACCACCACCGCCGATGGGAACAATCACGTTATCCACGTCGTATAAATCTTCGAGGATTTCCAGGCCGATGGTGCCCTGACCGGCGATCACTTTCGGATCGTCGTAAGGCGGGATAAATATGCGCCCTTCCATCTCGACGATTTCGCTCACTTTGGCGATAGTGTCGTTAAAGTTCTCGCCATGCAGCACAACTTCGGCGGAGTAGTCGCGCGTGGCGGCCACCTTGGATTTCGGCGCGCCCATAGGCATTACCACTTTGCCGTCGATGCCGAGCATGGCGCAGGAGAGCGACACCCCCTGCGCGTGGTTCCCTGCGGAACAGGCAACCACGCCCTTGCGTTTTTCCGCATCGGTCAGCGAGCTTAATTTATTAAACGCCCCACGTATTTTAAACGAACCGGTACGCTGCATATTTTCAAATTTCAGGAATATCTCACCCTTACACCGTTCGCTCAGATAATTTGAGCGCGGCATACCGGTTTTATAGATCTTTCCCGCCAGTCTTTTTCTGGCGTCCTGAATATCGTCAATGGTCACCGGGAGATCGTAAGTAATGTGCATAATATCCTCGTTATAATAATTCATTGTTTTCAGGCAAAGTCAGGGTATCAGAGCGTTAAAAATCGTCGCTCCGGGTATTTTAAATCATCATTATTTCTATCGTCGTTTTTCGATATTCATCGACGAATATTGTTTTGCCAGTTCAACTAATACTGACGCCGATTTTTTAATACTGTAATTTTTTGACCACACGGCAGCATAACGCGCCACAGGTAATGCATCTTCCACCGGCAGGACAATAAACTGGTCCGAGCCGAATGGCGCAATCATGTCACGGGGGATCACCGTCAGGTAATCGGCATTGAGAACAAGGTTATAGATGGTGACGACGGAATCGGTCTGGACGATGTTTTCAATGCTGATGTGGTTATCTTGCAGGGTGGTCAGGAGTTCATTGTAGTAGCCCATATCGGTTTGCGGCATCACCCACTGCTCGTGCGTGAGCGATGCCAGTCTGGTCGGGCCGGTGCACGTTCGTGATTTACTCGCCACCAGCACAAACTCAGATTCAAAGAGTGGCTCAACGTGAAGATCCTGGAGCAACATCCCGTCGCTCAGCGTGCCGATGGCGAAATCCAGCCGGCCATCGCGAATGGCGGGCAGGAATGAAGAGAGCTGCGCTTCATACATTGAGACGCGCGCCTTCGGGAACACTTCCTTGAATTTTTTGATCATCCCGGACAGGAAGGTGAAGCCAATCAGCGACGGATAGCCGAAGGTGACGTCCATGACGGTACTGAAACTGAGGCTGTTGATCTCGCTCACCATGTTTTTCATTTCGCGGGTGATCGACTCAGCGTAGGACAGCAGCACCTGACCGGCGGCAGTGAGTTTTACGCCGGTGTTTTTACGCACCATCACTTCCACCCCAAAGTAAGATTCGATGTCGCTGATGATTTTGCTGACGGCAGGTTGCGTCAGCCCCAGCTGTCTTGCAGCAGAACCTATAGAGCCACTTTTGATGACTTCCTGAAATACCACGAGGTGCTGTGTTTTCGGTAGAATAATAGTATTCATAATATTCTGCGCTTATTTCCCTATGACGCAGCGGATTCTACCCAATATTGTTTCAGGGGGTATGTGCTGTTACTCACAATTTGCCAGGATGCCCTTTTTACAACCACATTTAAAATCGATTTATAATCTTATTATTCAAACAGTTAGATAGCTAAAAATACGCAATTACGCTGATATTGATCAACAAAATCCGCGGTAATAAATTTATTTTATGGCAATAACCAGCATGAATTTTTTTGCCTTAACAATATTAATAAAGACTATCTTTCAGGCAATTAAAGGTTAATAAACCATCATTATTCTTTTAAAACATTTTTGTGGTTTATCAACTTTATCAGGAATATTTTCTCAGCTTCCGGTTAAAGAGTGGGATATATCACACATTCACCAGAAGAATGTTTTTAGATTCAATATTAAATTATCAAATGAATAACATTCAGCATCACTGAGTCAACATTCACAACATCTGTTCAACACTAAAATTTTCTAATTTTATAGCGTTAAATTTTGTGATTACGATCATGCGCAGCAGATGAAAGGAACGCATAATCGGTAAAGCAGTGAAATGTGCTTAGCGTCGCAAAATTGAGAATTGATGTCGTTTGGCGCTTCGCTGACCCGGCCTGCAACCTTCAGAAAACAAAAACCCCGCCGAAGCGGGGTTTCGTAAGAAGTTGAAGCTGACCGATAAGCCGGGTTCTGTCGTGGACAGTCATTCATCTAGGCCAGCAATCGCTCACTGGCTCAAGCAGCCTACCCGGGTTCAGTACGGGCCGTACCATGTGAACCCCTATTTGGCCTTGCTCCGGGTGGAGTTTACCGTGCCACGGACTGTTACCAGCCGCGCGGTGCGCTCTTACCGCACCCTTTCACCCTTACCTGATCCCGCTTACGCGGGCCATCGGCGGTTTGCTCTCTGTTGCACTGGTCGTGGGTTTCCCCCCCAGGCGTTACCTGGCACCCTGCCCTGTGGAGCCCGGACTTTCCTCCCCTCCGCCCGTCTCCCCCGAAAGGGACGACGACGAAGCGGCGACTGTCTGGTCAGCTTCGGCGCGCAGTATAGAGGGTTTGCGCGCCGCTGTCACCCCTGGCTACGCATGCCTACCTGCAATGTGGCCGCGATATTGCGCGAGGCGCGGTAAATGTTGTCGTACGCTCCCTGGAACGCCTCTTCCAGTGAACCGATACGGGTCAGGACGCTGAACACCGCGTCGATGCCGTACTGATGCACCACACCCACATCCTGCGTCAGACTTCCGGCAATCCCTATCACCGGCTTATGGTATTTTTTGGCGACGCTCGCCACGCCGACGGGCACTTTGCCATTAATGCTCTGGCTGTCGATGCGCCCTTCTCCCGTCAGCACCCACGTGCAGTCGTGAATATGTTCTTCAAGATTGAGCGCCTGAGTGACAATCTCAATGCCGCTTTTCAGCTCAGCGCCCAGGAAGGCCATCAGCGCCGCGCCCATGCCGCCCGCCGCTCCTGCCCCCGGAACCGGGTTGACGTCAATGCGCAGCGATTTTTTGATCACGTTGGCGTAGTGGCTAAGACTGGCGTCGAGTTCGAGGATCATCTCCTCCGTGGCACCTTTTTGCGGGCCAAAGATACGCGACGCGCCGCTTTCACCGACCAGCGGATTCGTCACGTCACAGGCGACGCGGATTGCGCACTCCTGAAGACGCGGATCAAGATCAGAAATATCAATACGGTTCAGCGCCATCAGGCTGCCGCCGCCGTAGCCGATCTCCGTCCCGTTCGCATCCGTAAACCTCGCGCCCAGCGCCTGCATCATACCCGCGCCCCCATCGTTGGTTGCGCTCCCGCCGATACCGATAATGATGTTGCGCGCGCCTTTATCCAGCGCGCGGAGGATCAGCTCCCCCGTCCCGCGCGACGTCGTGACCAGCGGGTTACGCTGCGCTGGAGGAACAAGTACCAGGCCGCTGGCGGCGGCCATCTCGATAAACGCGGTGGTACCGTCGCCCGAGATCCCCCAGCTGGCCTTCACCTTTTCCCCTAACGGGCCGGTGACGACAGCCTGCTGCCAGGTGCCCTGCGTCGCGGCGATCATCGCTTCAACCGTACCTTCTCCGCCGTCAGCAACGGGAACAGACACGTAATGAGCGTCGGGGAAAATTTCCCGAAATCCTTTTTCTATCGCCTGCGCTACCTCAGTGGCAGACAGGCTTTCTTTATAAGAGTCTGGCGCGATTACGATTTTCATAGTTGTATGCCTGAGCCGTAGGCCCGGTAAGCGTAACGCCACCGGGCGGGACGTCATTAGCGAGCAATTTCAACCTTCGCCAGCTTTTCGTAATAGCACGCTAACGCGCTGTGATCGGCGGTGCCCAGACCGTCCGCACGCAGCGCCTGCATCATCTCCATGACGGCGGCAGTCAGCGGCAACTGCGCGCCCACGCCGTGGGAGGTATCCAGCGCATTCGCCAGATCTTTAATGTGCAGATCGATGCGGAAGCCCGGCTTGAAGTTACGATCCATCACCATCGGTGCCTTGGCATCCAGCACGGTGCTGCCCGCAAGACCACCGCGAATGGCCTGATAGACCAGATCCGGATTAACGCCCGCTTTGGTGGCCAGCGTCAGTGCTTCGGACATGGCCGCGATGTTCAACGCCACAATCACCTGGTTTGCCAGCTTGGTGACGTTGCCTGCGCCAATTTCACCGGTATGCACCACGGAGCCAGCCATGGCTTTCATCAGGTCGTAGTATTTGTCGAACACGGCTTTATCACCCCCCACCATTACCGACAGAGTACCGTCGATGGCTTTCGGTTCGCCGCCGCTGACCGGCGCATCCAGCATCTCCACGCCTTTCGCTTTCAGCGCCTCGCTGATTTCGCGGCTCGCCAGCGGCGCGATAGAACTCATGTCGATCACCACCAGACCCGGCTTCGCGCCGTCGATAATGCCGTTCTCACCCAGCGCCACCTCTTTCACGTGCGGGGAGTTTGGCAGCATGGTGATAATGACATCGCACTGCTCGGCGATCGCTTTTGCAGTTGTCGCCGTTTCTGCGCCAGCCGCAATCACTTCTGCCACCGCGTCTGAATTACGATCTAAAACCACCAGTGAGTAACCTGCTTTGATGAGGTTTTTGCTCATTGGTTTGCCCATGATACCCAGGCCAATAAAACCCACTTTCAGCGTCATAATCTGTTTCCTCAATGATGGTTATTTTTTAAAAGCGTCCGCTAATTTCTGCGTGGCGGCGCGGAATACGCCGAGGTCGCTGCCGACGGCGACAAACGTTGCGCCCCACTCCAGGTAGCGGCGGGCATCGGCTTCCACCGGCGCCAGAATGCCGCACGGTTTACCGTGCGCTTTGGCACGGGCAAAAATGTGCTGGATTGCCCGCTGCACGTCCGGGTGGCTGGCGTTGCCCAGATGACCAAAGGCGGCCGCCAGATCGCTCGGGCCGACGAAAATACCGTCGACACCTTCGGTCGCGGCAATGGCGTCGACGTTATCGACCCCCTGCTGGCTCTCGATCTGAACCAGAATGGTGATGTTCTTGTTGGACTGGGCGAAATAGTCCGGCACGGTGCCAAACATGTTGGCGCGGTGCGAGACAGACACGCCGCGGATCCCTTCCGGCGGATAGCGGGTGGCAGCTACGGCCAGCACCGCTTCTTCTTCCGTTTCAACAAACGGGATCAGGAAGTTGTAGAAGCCGATATCCAGCAGACGCTTGATGATCACCGGCTCGTTGGTAGGTACACGCACCACCGGCGCGCTGTGGCTGCCTTTCAGCGCCATCAGCTGCGGAATAAACGTGTTGATATCGTTTGGCGCATGTTCGCCGTCCAGCACCAGCCAGTCGAATCCGGCCAGGCCCAGCACTTCGGTGCTGATGGGGTTGGCCAGCGCAGACCAGCAGCCAATCTGAATCTGATGCGCCGCAAGGGCCGCTTTAAATTTATTCGGGAAGATGTCGTTACTCATTACGTATACCTTTTTTAATTCCGCAGTTTTAGCCAGTAGCTTTTCTTATTTATTCCGACTCAGCGTCAGCGTTATATTTATTTACTGACTGAATTTTGGCGTTATAAAATCGTCATTCAGTATAATCGTCACCACCCGGCAGCACATTGTCTCAATGCTCAATTATCCAACGGGGTTAGCACGCTATTTTGAGCATATGCCCAATGCAGTGGGCGCTGATGCACAGAATCAACGATTAGTGTTTCGGGAGCGATCGCGATCACATTCTCACTTTTCCTCTCCTGACATTCTTTATTTCCTCAATAAGAAACGATTAACCATCTGGCTATATTTAGTATCAGATATTTTGCTGGAGATGAGTGAACAATGGCCGATATTGAAATTCGACAGGCGTCGCCGACGGCGTTCTATATAAAAGTGCACGATACCGATAACGTGGCGATTATTGTCAACGACAATGGCTTAAAAGCGGGTACCCGGTTCCCGGACGGGCTGGAGCTGATTGAGCACATTCCGCAGGGGCATAAAGTCGCACTGGTCGATATCCCGGCGCAGGGCGAAATCGTGCGCTACGGCGAAGTCATCGGCTATGCGGTGCGCGCTATCCCGCAGGGTAGCTGGATTGAGGAGTCGCTGGTTGAGCTGCCCACCGCCCCGCCGCTGGAGACGTTGCCGCTGGCTACCCGCGTCCCTGAGCCGTTACCTCCGCTGGAGGGTTATACCTTCGAAGGTTACCGCAACGCGGATGGCAGCGTGGGAACCAAAAACCTGCTTGGCATCACCACCAGCGTGCATTGCGTGGCGGGTGTCGTGGATTACGTGGTGAAAATTATTGAGCGCGATCTGCTGCCGAAATACCCCAACGTTGACGGCGTGGTGGGTCTTAACCACCTGTACGGCTGCGGCGTGGCGATCAACGCGCCCGCAGCGGTCGTGCCGATCCGCACGATCCACAATATCGCCCTTAACCCGAACTTTGGCGGCGAGGTGGTGGTGATTGGCCTCGGCTGTGAAAAATTGCAGCCAGAACGCCTGTTGCAGGGTACTGAGGATGTGAAAGCCATTCCGGTTGACGAGGCCAGTATTGTGCGTCTTCAGGATGAACACCATGTCGGCTTCAGATCGATGGTCGACGACATTTTACAGGTGGCAGAGCGCCATCTGGAGAAGCTGAACAAACGCCAGCGTGAAACCTGCCCGGCCTCTGAACTGGTGGTTGGGACACAGTGTGGCGGCAGCGATGCGTTTTCCGGCGTCACCGCTAACCCGGCGGTAGGTTATGCCTCCGATCTGTTCGTGCGCTGCGGCGCCACGGTGATGTTCTCCGAGGTCACCGAAGTGCGTGATGCTATCCACCTGCTCACGCCGCGCGCCGTCAACGAAGAGGTGGGCAAACGCCTGCTGGAGGAGATGGCCTGGTACGATAACTATCTCGACATGGGCAAAACCGACCGCAGCGCCAACCCGTCTCCGGGTAACAAGAAAGGCGGCCTGGCAAACGTGGTGGAAAAGGCCCTCGGGTCGATTGCCAAATCCGGCCAGAGCGCGATTGTGGAAGTGCTCTCACCTGGCCAGCGACCAACCAAACGCGGTCTGATCTACGCGGCAACGCCTGCCAGTGATTTCGTGTGCGGCACCCAGCAGGTAGCATCCGGCATTACGGTACAGGTCTTTACCACCGGACGCGGCACGCCGTACGGCCTGATGGCGGTACCGGTGATCAAAATGGCGACCCGCACCGAGCTGGCAAACCGCTGGTATGACTTAATGGATATCAACGCGGGCACCATCGCCACCGGGGAAGAGAGTATTGAAGAGGTGGGCTGGAAGCTGTTCCACTTCATTCTGGATGTGGCAAGCGGACGGAAGAAAACCTTCTCCGATCAATGGGGATTGCATAACTCGCTGGCGGTGTTTAACCCGGCACCGGTGACGTGATTGCCCCTCACCCTGCCCTCTCCCCACCGGGGAGAGGGTAAAAAAACCGCACCGAGCAGTCCCCTCTCCCCTATGGGGAGAGGGTTAGGGTGAGGGGAAAAGCCTCTTTAGACCAGCACCACATCGATCCCGCTTTTGCGTAACCCTTCCAGGCTTTCCGCCGGAATACCTTCATCAACGATAATCATGTCGATCCGCTGAGTATCAATGATTTTATGCAGGCTTGAACGGTTAAACTTGCTGGAATCAGTGACAACGATAATACGCTCCGCCACCTCGCACATTTTCCGGTTCAGACGGGCTTCATCCTCGTTGTGCGTACTCACCCCCCGATCGAGATCGATGGCATCGACGCCCAGGAACAGCAGGTCAAAATGGTAATTCTGTAAGGACTGCTCCGCCTGGTCACCATAGAAGGACTGCGACTGACGGCGCAAGTGCCCGCCGGTCATCAGCAGCTCTACGCCCTCCGCTTCCAGCAGCGCGTTTGCCACGTTCATCCCGTTGGTCATGGCAATAACATCGGTGTGCTGGCGCAGCATGCGAGCAATTTCAAAGGTCGTGGTGCCGGAGTCCAGAATAATGCGGTGACCCGGCTTCACCAGTTCAGCCGCCGCCTGCGCGATGCTGCGCTTCACAGCCGTATTAAGGGAACTTTTGTCCTCAACGGACGGCTCCACGCCGGGGGCATTACCTTCACAAATCAGCGCGCCGCCGTAAGCGCGAACGGCAATCCCCTGCTTTTCCAGAAAGGCCAGATCGTTACGGATCGTCACCGTCGACACGCCGTATAAAAGAGAAAGATCGTTAACCTGCACGCTTCCCTGCGCCCGCAACCGCTGAATGATCTGCTCTCGCCTTTCACTGGTGCCGGTGATGCGCTTCTCTGCGGATGAATCGGTGCTGCTCATACGAGCTCCTTAGTAAATAAACTTTCGTTTCATTTCGTTTTGCTTATTAACGCCTTTCTTTTGAGGGAATGCAAGCCCTGTATGGTGAGCAGACGCAAGCTTAACCGCCGCTGAAACCTTTCATTATGTTTCTTTTGTGAAACAGATCGGAAAACTATTATCTTTCGTTTTATTTTTACCCCACCATAATGCAGTATCAAATGAAACAAAACGAAAGATGAATACCAACACCATCCGAAATGGAGAGGAAAGTGAAACATCTGACAGAAATGGTGGAACAACATAAACGGGGGAATACAAACGGGATTTACGCCGTCTGTTCCGCACATCCATTGGTACTTGAAGCTGCAATTCGTTACGCCCATTCACAACAGACGCCTCTGCTGATTGAAGCCACCTCAAACCAGGTGGATCAATTTGGCGGCTATACCGGTATGACGCCCGCCGATTTTTATGGGTTTGTCTGCAATCTGGCGGGATCCCTCGGTTTCCCCACCTCACAGCTGATCCTTGGCGGCGATCATTTAGGTCCAAACCGCTGGCAAAACCTGCCAGCTTTGCAGGCGATGGCGAACGCCGACGATCTGATCAGAAGCTACGTGGCGGCCGGATTTAAAAAAATTCACCTCGATTGCAGCATGTCCTGCGAAGACGATCCGGTTCCTTTAACCGATGCAATCGTTGCCGGGCGTGCCGCTCGGCTGGCTAAAATTGCCGAAACCACCTGTCTCGAGCAATTTGGCGTAGCGGATCTGGTCTACGTTATCGGCACGGAAGTTCCGGTTCCCGGTGGGGCACACGAAACGCTGACCGAGCTTGAGGTCACCACACCAGAGGCGGCACGTGCCACGCTTGAGGCACACCGCCACGCATTCGAGAAGGAAGGGTTAAGCGACATCTGGCCGCGCATTATTGGCCTGGTGGTTCAGCCTGGCGTTGAGTTCGACCATGCGCGCGTTTGTGACTATCAACCGCATAAAGCCGTCGCACTGAGCAAGATGGTTGAAGCCTACGACACGCTCGTATTTGAAGCACACTCTACCGATTACCAGACGCCGCAGGCGCTGCGCCAGTTGGTGAAAGATCACTTCGCCATTCTGAAAGTCGGCCCTGCGCTAACCTTCGCGCTGCGCGAAGCGCTGTTCTCCCTGGCTGCAATTGAAGAAGAGCTTTTGCCGGCAAAAGCCTGCTCAGGACTGCGTCACGTCCTGGAAAACGTGATGCTCGATCGCCCGGAATACTGGCAAAGCCACTATCACGGCGACGGCAATGCCCGTCGCCTGGCCCGCGGTTACAGCTATTCCGACCGCGTGCGCTATTACTGGCCAGACAGCCAGATTGACGAGGCTTTTGAGCGACTGGTACGCAACCTGGCGGATGAACCGATCCCGCTGCCGCTGATCAGCCAGTATCTGCCGTTGCAGTACAGCAAAGTTCGCGAGGGTGCTCTCAGGTCCACACCACGGGAGCTCATTCTCGACCACATTCAGGACATACTCCAGCAGTACCATGCCGCCTGCGAAGGCGTAACGACTCAACACGCATAATTAAAAAGAGGAAAACGCTATGCCAAACATTGTCTTATGCCGCATTGATGAACGCCTGATCCACGGTCAGGTGGGCGTACAGTGGGTGGGGTTTGCGGGGGCGAACCTGGTGCTGGTGGCAAATGACGAGGTTGCAGACGATCCGGTTCAGCAAAACCTGATGGAGATGGTGCTTGCGGAAGGCATCGCCGTGCGTTTCTGGTCCCTGCAAAAAGTGATCGACAACATTCATCGCGCCGCAGATCGGCAGAAAATTCTGCTGGTCTGTAAAACACCGGCTGATTTTTTAACGCTGGTCGAGGGCGGCGTGCCTATCACCCGTATCAACGTCGGAAATATGCATTACGCCAGTGGCAAACAGCAAATTGCCAAAACGGTATCTGTAGACGCGAACGATATCGCCGCGTTTAACGGCCTGAAGGCGGCCGGAGTGGAATGCTTCGTTCAGGGCGTTCCAACAGAGACTGCTTTGGATCTCTTTAAACTGCTCTGAGGGATTCACAATGGAAATCAGTCTGTTGCAGGCTTTCGCGCTGGGGCTTCTCGCCTTTATCGCGGGCCTGGATATGTTTAACGGCTTAACACACATGCACCGTCCGGTGGTGCTCGGGCCACTGGTTGGCCTGATTCTGGGCGATCTGCACACCGGAATTCTGACCGGCGGTACGTTAGAACTGGTCTGGATGGGTCTCGCGCCGCTGGCGGGTGCGCAGCCGCCAAACGTGATTATCGGCACCATCGTTGGCACCACATTTGCCATTACCACAGGCGTGAAACCGGATGTCGCGGTTGGGGTCGCCGTGCCGTTTGCCGTGGCGGTTCAGATGGGGATCACTTTCCTCTTCTCGGTGATGTCCGGCGTGATGTCCCGCTGCGATCGCATGGCGGCTAACGCAGACACCCGTGGTATTGAACGGGTCAACTATCTGGCACTGCTGGCGCTCGGCGTCTTCTACTTCCTGTGTGCGTTTCTGCCCATCTACTTCGGGGCTGAACATGCGAAAACCGCGATTGATGTCCTGCCGGAACGTCTGATCGACGGTCTGGGCGTCGCGGGCGGTATCATGCCAGCTATCGGCTTCGCCGTGCTGCTGAAGATCATGATGAAAAACGTCTACATCCCTTACTTCATTATCGGCTTTGTCGCCGCGGCCTGGCTGAAACTGCCGGTGCTGGCGATTGCCGCGGCTGCGCTGGCGATGGCGCTGATCGACCTGCTGCGCAAATCGCCTGAACCGACGGCGCCTGCGGCCCAGAAAGAGGAATTTGAAGATGGCATCTAATCCAACCACCCTGCCGGGCGTGTCTGAAAGTGAAGAGACGCTGCTGACCGGCGTGAATGAAAACGTCTACGACGACCAGAGTATTGGCGCTGAGCTAACGAAAAAGGATATTAACCGTGTCGCCTGGCGTTCCATGCTGCTACAGGCCTCGTTCAACTACGAGCGAATGCAGGCCTCCGGCTGGCTGTATGGGCTACTGCCCGCGCTGAAAAAGATCCACACCAATAAGCGGGACCTGGCGCGCGCCATGAAAGGCCATATGGGCTTCTTTAACACCCACCCGTTCCTGGTGACCTTCGTCATCGGCATTATTCTGGCAATGGAGCGTTCCAAGCAGGATGTGAACAGCATCCAGAGCACTAAAATTGCCGTCGGTGCACCGCTCGGTGGCATTGGTGACGCCATGTTCTGGCTGACCCTGCTGCCCATTTGCGGGGGGATTGGCGCCAGCCTGGCGCTACAGGGATCCATTCTTGGCGCCGTGGTCTTTATCGTGCTGTTTAACGTGGTGCATCTCGGCCTGCGTTTTGGTCTGGCGCACTATGCCTACCGAATGGGTGTCGCCGCGATCCCGCTGATCAAGGCCAACACCAAAAAGGTTGGTCATGCTGCGTCCATTGTCGGAATGACGGTGATTGGCGCGCTGGTGGCAACCTATGTGCGCCTGAATACCACACTCGAGATTAAAGCCGGGGATGCGGTCGTCAAACTGCAAACCGATGTGATCGACAAACTGATGCCCGCCTTTCTGCCGCTGGTCTACACCCTGACCATGTTCTGGCTGGTACGCCGTGGCTGGAGCCCGCTGCGCCTGATTGGTATCACCGTGGTGCTGGGCGTTGTCGGTAAATTCTGTCACTTCCTGTAAAAGCAAAGAGGTTGCGATGTTAGGCATTATTTTGACGGGTCATGGCGGTTTTGCCAGCGGGCTGGAACAGGCGATGAAGCAAATCCTCGGCGAACAGCCGCAGTTTATCGCCATCGATTTTCCGGAAAGCTCCACCACTGCGCGGCTGACCGCGCAGCTTGAGCAGGCAGTGAATGATTTGGATGCAGAGCACGATATCGTGTTTCTCACCGATCTTCTCGGCGGTACGCCGTTTCGTGTGGCCTCTACCCTCGCGATGCAACACCCCGGCAGCGAAGTGATCACCGGCACCAATCTCCAGCTTTTGCTGGAGATGGTTCTGGAGCGCGACGGGTTAAGCAGTGAAGCATTTCGTTTGCAGGCGCTGGAGTGCGGCCATCGCGGCCTGACCAGCCTGGTGGATGAGCTTGCACGCTGTCGCGAGGAAGCGCCCGCCGAGGAAGGGATATGAGCCAGCTGCTGCGCGCGCGTCGTCTGCTTACCGGGCAGGGCTGGCTGGATGACCATCAGCTGCGCATGGATAGAGGCGTCATCACCGCCATCGAGCCGATTCCGGCAGGGGTTAACACCCGCGAGGCAGACCTGCTTTGCCCGGCATACATTGATATCCACGTCCACGGCGGCGCGGGTGTGGATGTGATGGATGATGCCCCCGACGTGCTGGACCGGTTAGCCATGCATAAAGCGCGTGAAGGTGTGGGGGCGTTTCTGCCTACCACCGTCACCGCTCCGCTGGAGGCGATCCATAACGCGTTACGGCGCATTGCCCGACGCTGTCATGTCGGTGGCCCCGGTGCGCAGGTCCTGGGCAGCTATCTGGAAGGCCCGTACTTTACGCCGCAGAACAAAGGGGCACATCCGCAAGAACTGTTTCGCGAACTGGATCTCGCGGAACTTGATGATCTGATTGCGGTTTCGCAGAACACGCTGCGGGTAGTGGCGCTTGCTCCGGAAAAAGCGGAAGCCCTGAAGGCGATCCATCACCTCAAGCAAAAAGGGATACGCGTCATGCTGGGCCACAGCGCCGCTACATACGCGCAAACCCTGGCCGCATTTGATGCAGGCGCAGCCGGGCTGGTGCACTGCTACAACGGCATGACGGGGTTACACCACCGGGAGCCCGGCATGGTTGGCGCTGGCCTTACGGACCCACGCGCGTGGCTGGAGCTTATTGCCGACGGGCATCACGTTCATCCTGGAGCCATGCGGCTGTGTTGTTGCTGCGCGAAGGATCGTACGGTGCTGATTACCGATGCCATGCAGGCGGCGGGTATGCCTGATGGGGGCTATACGTTGTGTGGTGAAAGTGTCGAGATGCAGGGCGGCGTTGTCCGCACGGCCTCAGGCGGGCTTGCGGGCAGCACGCTCGCGCTGGATGCCGCCGTGCGGAATATGGTGGAGCATACGGGGGTCGCCCCAGAGCAAGCTATCCATATGGCTTCACTGCATCCCGCCCGTCTGCTCGGTATGGATCACCTGCTGGGATCGTTAGCGCCTGGCAAACGCGCCAATATTATTGCGCTGGATGCGGGTTTACACCTCCGGCAGATTTGGATCCAGGGTCAGGCTCTTTCCCTGTAGCCCTTTCACAGTGTGCCCTGTTGGCCTTACGGAAGACGATCGTAAGGCCTTTCTTTTCCTTTCCTTGACTTTCTCCTTTCCTTTCGCGATCACACTTTTCGTTTTATTTCTTTTACGCCATTGAACTTTCGATTTCTTTTCTATAGATTTTATTTAATTGCTAAAGTGAACAAGTGAAACGAAACGAAAGATAGCGACACGTTTGCCAGCGTCTGATGTGGAATTCACACGACTAAGGACTGAGTTATGCCACAAACCACTACCGCCGCCACCGGCACCTGGACCGAAAAAGAGATCCGCCAGCAGCCAGCCAGCTGGCTTCGCTCGCTCAACAATATTGATAATCTGCGCGCGTCGATCGACAGTTTTCTGACGCCACTGTTGCGCAAGCCCGATCTGCGGATCGTTCTGACTGGCGCGGGCACGTCCGCTTTTATCGGCGACATCATTGCGCCATGGCTTGCCAGCCACACAGGAAAAAACATCACCGCGATACCTACGACCGATCTGGTCACCAACCCTATGGATTACTTCAGCCCTGCGCACCCGCTGCTGCTGGTCTCTTTCGCCCGTTCTGGCAATAGCCCGGAGAGCGTCGCTGCCGTTGAGCTGGCGAATCAGTTTGTACCGGAGTGCTGCCACCTGTCGATCACCTGTAATGAAGCGGGCAGCCTGTACCAGAATGCCGTCGACAGTGATAACGCCTGCGCTCTGCTCATGCCAGCCGAAACGCACGATCGCGGGTTTGCGATGACAAGCAGCATCACCACCATGATGGCGAGCTGCCTGGCGGTATTCGCACCGGAAACGATCAACAGCAAAACGTTCCGGAACGTGTCCGATCGCTGTCAGGCGATCCTCACATCGCTTGGCGATTTCAGCCCCGGCGTCTTTGGTAACGAACCGTGGAAACGCATTGTTTATCTGGGCAGCGGTGGATTACAGGGCGCCGCACGGGAGTCTGCGCTGAAAGTGCTGGAGCTGACCGCCGGCAAGCTGGCGGCATTCTACGATTCGCCAACGGGTTTCCGTCACGGGCCTAAGTCGCTGGTGGACAACGAAACGCTGGTCGTCGTGTTTGTCTCCAGCCATCCGTACACGCGTCAGTACGATCTGGATCTGCTCGCCGAGCTGCGTCGCGATCGTCAGGCTATGCGGGTAGTAGCCATTGCAGCCGAAACGGATCCGGTCATTGAAGCTGGCCCGCATATCCTGCTGCCGCCTTCTCGTTCATTTAACGATATGGAGCAGGCGTTCTGCTTCCTGATGTACGCCCAGGTCTTCGCACTGACCCAGTCTCTGCACGTTGGCAATACGCCAGATACGCCATCCGCCAGCGGTACGGTTAACCGTGTGGTCCAGGGCGTCGTTATTCATCCGTGGCAGGCTTAAGAGGACAGGCTCATGAGTATTATTTCCACCAAATATCTTTTGCAGGACGCACAGGCAAAGGGCTATGCCGTTCCGGCCTTTAACATTCATAACGCCGAGACGATCCAGGCGATCCTCGAAGTCTGTAGCGAAATGCGATCCCCGGTGATCCTCGCGGGTACGCCGGGGACGTTTAAACATATTGCGCTGGAAGAGATCTACGCCTTGTGCAGCGCATATTCCCTTACTTATGACATGCCGCTGGCGCTACACCTCGATCACCACGAATCGCTGGATGACATTCGCCGCAAAGTCCATGCCGGCGTACGTAGCGCAATGATCGACGGTAGCCATTACCCCTTCGAACAAAACGTCAAGCTGGTGAAATCGGTCGTCGATTTCTGTCACCTCAACGACTGTAGCGTCGAGGCCGAACTGGGCCGACTGGGTGGAGTGGAAGATGACATGAGCGTCGACGCCGAAAGCGCGTTCCTGACCGACCCGCAGGAAGCAAAACGCTTTGTCGAACTGACAGGCGTGGACAGCCTCGCCGTTGCCATCGGAACCGCGCACGGCCTCTATACCAAACGCCCAAAAATCGACTTCCAGCGGCTGGCCGAGATCCGCGAGGTAGTGACAGTGCCGCTGGTACTGCACGGTGCGAGCGATGTTCCGGATGAGGATGTGCGCCGCACCATTGAGCTGGGCGTCTGCAAAGTTAACGTCGCAACAGAGCTGAAAATCGCCTTCTCTGACGCAGTCAAAGCCTGGTTTGCCGAGAACCCACAGGGCAACGATCCGCGCTTCTACATGCGCGTCGGCATGGATGCCATGAAAGAGGTGGTCAGAAGCAAAATCACCGTTTGCGGCTCGGCGAACCGGCTGCTGCTTCCGGCTGAAGCCTGAACCCATCGCGCATAACGTTAGTACCTAAAAAATAACTATAAGCCTCGCAAATATGAAGGCGCGTCCTTAAGCCGGACAGCGCCTTCCATTATCCTAAAAATCCGAGGAGTCCCTACATGACACAGGAAAAGTCGTTTAAATCGAAAGCGTGGGAGTTTTTCCAGAGCCTGGGAAAGACGTTTATGTTCCCGGTTTCGCTATTGGCCTTTATGGGGTTGTTGTTAGGTATCGGTAGTTCTGTCACCAGCCCTTCCACCATCAAAAGTTTTCCCTTTCTGGGCGGTGAGTTAACGCAGCTCACCTTTGGTTTTATCGCCATGGTCGGTGGCTTTGCTTTTACCTATCTGCCGCTGATGTTTGCCATGGCGATCCCAATGGGCCTTGCCAGGCGTAATAAAGCGGTGGGCGCTTTTGCCGGATTCGTTGGCTACATGCTGATGAACATGAGCATCAATTACTACCTGACCGCCACCCACCAGCTTGCGGATGCCGCCACCATGAGACAGGTGGGACAATCCATCGTGCTTGGCATTCAAACGCTGGAGATGGGCGTGCTCGGTGGCATTGTGGTAGGGGTGATCACCTACTTCCTGCACGAACGCTTCTAGGACACGGTGCTGCACGACGCATTTGCCTTCTTTAGCGGCATTCGTTTTGTTCCGATTGTTACCGCCCTCACCCTGTCGCTGGTCGGCCTGGTCATCCCCCTGCTGTGGGAATATGTGGCAATGGGCATTGCCGGGATTGGTCATATCATCCAGAGCACCAGCGTCTTTGGGCCGTTCCTGTATGGCGTGGGCGTGCTGCTACTCAAACCTTTTGGCCTGCATCACATTCTGCTGGCGATGGTGCGCTTCACCCCGGCGGGCGGCATTGAGATGGTTAACGGCCAGGAAGTGGCCGGTGCGCTGAACATTTTCTACGCCGAGCTGAAAGCGGGTCTGCCGTTTAGCCCGCACGTTACGGCATTTTTATCGCAAGGGTTTATGCCGACCTTTATCTTCGGCCTGCCTGCCGTGGCTTACGCTATCTACCGCACCGCGCGCCCGGAAAACCGTCCGGTGATTAAAGGGCTGCTGCTTTCAGGCGTGCTGGTTTCAGTTGTCACGGGTATTTCAGAGCCAATTGAGTTCCTGTTCCTGTTTATTGCCCCTGTGCTTTACGCGTTTCATATCGTTATGTCTGGCCTGGCGCTGATGGTGATGGCGCTGCTCGGCGTCACCATCGGCAACACTGACGGCGGTATTCTGGATCTGCTGATCTTCGGCGTCATGCAGGGGATGTCGACCAAATGGTATCTGCTGTTCCCGGTGGGTATTGCCTGGTTTGCTATCTACTTCTTCGTCTTCCGCTGGTACATCCTCAAGCACGATATAAAAACGCCAGGCCGTGAGGTTGACGCGCAGGGTGCGCTCCAGGCGGTGGAAGCCAATACCCGGGCACGTGGAAAATCAAAATACGATCATGGGCTTATTCTTCGCGCGCTTGGCGGTAAAGAGAATATTGAGTCGCTCGACAACTGCATTACCCGCTTACGTCTGGTGGTGAAAGATATGGGGCTTATCGACCAGCAGGCGCTGAAGGCCGCTGGCGCCTTGTCAGTCGTGGTGCTTGATGCCCACAGCGTTCAGGTGATCATCGGCCCACAGGTGCAGAGCGTCAAATCCGGCATTGAAGCCTTAATTTAACAGGGGGTCGTTGTGTTTGATTTCGACAGAATCATTGAGCGTAAAAGCGATAAATGCCGTAAATGGGATCATGCGTTTGTGTGTTCGCGTTTCGGTGATGTCCCGGAGGGATTTATCCCGCTGTGGATAGCAGACATGGATTTCACCTCGCCACCCGCCGTGATTGAAGGCTTTCAGCGCATCGTGGAGCATGGCACCTTCGGTTACACCTGGTGCTTCGACGAATTCTACGATGCGGTCATCGCCTTCCAGCGCACCCGTCATCAGGTTGAGGTGCATAAGTCATGGATCACCCTGACCTACGGCACCGTTTCTACGCTGCACTATACGGTTCAGGCGTTCTGCAATCCCGGCGACTGCGTGATGATGAACACCCCGGTGTATGACCCGTTTGCGATGGCGACACAGCGACAGGGCGTGCGGGTGCTTGCAAATCCGCTGAGCGTGAAGGAAAACCGCTATCAGCTGGATTTTAATCTGATTGAAGTTCAGCTCAAAACTCACCGTCCAAAACTGTGGTTCTTCTGCTCGCCGCATAACCCCTCGGGCCGCATCTGGCGCGCGGATGAGATACGCCAGGTGTCCGATCTCTGTAAGCGCTACGGCACGATTCTGGTGGTTGATGAGGTTCACGCCGAGCACATTCTGGACGGTACATTCGTCAGCTGTCTGACTTCGGGCTGTGCCGCCCAGGACAACCTGATTGTGCTGACCTCCCCCAATAAAGCCTTCAACCTTGGCGGGCTAAAAACATCCTACTCAATGATTCCAGACGATTCGCTGCGCCAGCGTTTCCGCCAGCAGTTGGAGAAGAACTCCATTACCTCGCCCAATATCTTCGGCGTGTGGGGGATTATTCTGGCCTATCAGCAAGGTCTGCCATGGCTCGACGCGCTGAATGGTTATCTGCGCGGCAATGCCCGCTACCTTGCGGATGCCATCCAGACCCACTTCCCTGCATGGAAGATGATGAACCCGGAGTCGTCGTATCTCGCCTGGATAGACGTCAGTGCGGACGATCGCAGTGCGACGGCGCTAACCCAACATTTCGCCAAACAGGCTGGCGTGGTCATCGAAGATGGCAGCCACTACGTACAAAACGGCGAAAACTACCTGCGTATTAACTTCGGCACCCAGCGCTACTGGCTGGAACAGTCCATCAACCGAATGCTGAAGCATTACTGATAAGGATCTTACCCCGATGAAAACAAGGCTCACTCTCTCGCTGCTGGCTCTCTGTGTTTCTCATGGCGCGGCGGCAGCAAACTACGCGCTCAGTAACAACAATATTGCCCTTTCGTTTGATGATGCAAATGCAACGGTAGTAGTAACGGACAGCAAAGCTAACCATCCACTCACGCCCCAGGAGTTGTTCTTTCTGACGCTGCCGGATGAAACAAAAATCCACACCGCTGATTTCAAAATCAAGCACGTCGAAAAGCAGGACAACGCGATAGTCATCGACTTTACGCATCCGGATTTTAACGTAACGGTGAAACTGAACCTGGTGAAGGGAAAATACGCCAGCATCGGCTACACCATCGCCGCCGTCGGGCAGCCGCGGGACGTAGCGAAAATGACCTTCTTCCCGACGAAGAAGCAGTCTCAGGCACCTTACGTTGACGGGGCGATTAACAGCTCGCCAATCGTGGCCGACTCGTTCTTCATCCTGCCAGACAAACCGATTGTGAATACTTACGCTTATGAAGCCACCACGAACCTCAACGTGGAGCTGAAAACGCCAATTCTGCCTGAGACACCGGTCAGTTTTACCACCTGGTTCGGCACTTTCCCGGAAACTAATCAGCTGCGGCGCAGCGTAAACCAGTTTATCGATGCCGTGCGCCCGCGGCCTTATAAGCCTTATCTGCACTACAACAGCTGGATGGACATTGGCTTCTTTACTCCTTACTCCGAGCAGGATGTCATTGGGCGGATGGACGAATGGAATAAAGAATTTATTGCCGGACGCGGGGTGGCGCTGGACGCGTTCCTGCTGGACGATGGCTGGGACGATCGCACCGGACGCTGGCTGTTTGGCCCGGCATTCAGCAACGGTTTTGGCAAAGTCAGGGAAAAAGCCGATAGCCTGCATAGCTCGGTTGGGCTGTGGCTTTCACCGTGGGGCGGTTACAACAAGCCGCGCGATATTCGCGTCTCGCATGCAAAAGAGTATGGTTTCGAAACCGTAGACGGCAAGCTGGCGCTGTCGGGGCCGAACTACTTTAAAAACTTTAACGATCAGATCATTAAGCTGATCAAAAACGAGCACATTACCTCGTTTAAGCTCGACGGAATGGGTAACGCCAATTCGCATATCAAGGGCAGCCCATTTGCATCGGATTTTGACGCGTCCATTGCCCTGCTGCACAACATGCGCAGCGCAAACCCGAACCTGTTTATCAACCTGACCACCGGGACCGACGCGAGCCCGTCCTGGCTGTTCTATGCTGATTCAATCTGGCGTCAGGGCGATGATATCAACCTGTACGGTCCCGGCACGCCAGTGCAGCAGTGGATGACCTACCGGGATGCCGAAACTTATCGCTCCATCGTACGCAAAGGCCCGCTGTTCCCGCTGAACTCCCTGATGTACCACGGGATCGTCAGTGCAGAGAACGCTTACTATGGACTGGAGAAAGTACAAACGGACGGTGATTTTGCCGATCAGGTCTGGAGCTACTTCGCGACCGGAACTCAACTTCAGGAGCTGTACATCACGCCGTCCATGCTTAACAAGGCGAAGTGGGACACCCTGGCACAGGCGGCGAAGTGGTCGCGTGAGAATGCCAGCGTGCTGGTGGATACGCACTGGATTGGCGGTGACCCAACTTCGCTTGAGGTTTACGGCTGGGCCTCATGGAGTAAAGACAAAGCGATTTTTGGTTTACGCAACCCGTCGGATAAGCCGCAACGTTACTACCTGGATTTAACCAAAGATTTTGAGATCCCGGCAGGAGAGCGCTCGCAGTTTACCCTGAAAGCCGTGTACGGCAGTAATTCGACCGTACCAGAGGAGTATAAAAACGCTGTGGTGATTACGCTGCAACCGCTGGAAACGCTGGTGTTTGAGGCGATGCCGGGAAAATAGTGAGGCTTTGACACGGTGTAGGCCGGGTAAGGCGAAGCCGTCACCCGGCAAAACAGGCGGCAGGGGCTTACTCCCCCTGCTGCTCCAGCGCATATTTATACAGCGCATTTTTCTTCACGCCGTGGATCTCCGCCGCCAGCGCCGCCGCTTTTTTCAGGGGGAGTTCAACCTGTAGCAGGGCCAGCGTACGCAGCGCATCGGCAGGCAGGGCGTCTTCCTGCGCTTTATGCCCTTCGACAATCAGCACCATTTCGCCCTTGCGGCGGTTCTCATCCTCTTTCACCCACGCCAGCAGTTCGCCAACCGGCGCACCGTGGATCGTTTCCCAGGTTTTGGTCAGCTCGCGCGCCAGCACCACGTAGCGGGATTCGCCCCAGACGGTAACCATATCGTCCAGGCTTTCCAGCAGGCGGTGGGTTGATTCGTAAAAAATCAGGGTACGCGGCTCTGCTTCCAGATCCTTTAACACGTCGCGACGGCCTTTGGATTTAGCAGGCAGGAAACCTTCGTAGCAGAAACGATCGGACGGCAGGCCCGCCGCACTTAATGCGGCAATAGCAGCACACGGCCCCGGCAGCGGCACAACGCGGATCCCTGCTTCACGGCAGGTGCGCACCAGATGGTAGCCCGGATCGTTGATAAGCGGCGTACCCGCATCGGAGACCAGCGCGATGTTCTGCCCTTCTTTCAGCTTCGCCACCAGCGTTTCGGCTTTTTGTTGCTCATTGTGATCGTGCAGGGCAAACAGACGGGCGTTAATGGCAAAGTGCTGCAGCAGTAAACCGGTATGACGGGTGTCTTCAGCAGCAATTAAATCAACAGCTTGCAATACAGTGAGTGCACGTTGGGTAATATCAGACAAATTCCCGATAGGAGTAGGTACAATATAAAGCTGGCCTTGAGAATTATCTGCCGTTTCGTGTTGTTTCATTGTTTCGTCCGTATTGCCGATTTAATATTGAGCATTGCGTAAAAAAATCACTGGATACAGTATGGTACCGTTAACGTTTCTTCGAAAAAAAGCCGCGCACAGCGTGCCCCTCCTGCTGGCAGCCCTGATCTTTACCGGCTGCGGCACCCAGGCACCCGACCAGAGCACTGCTCATATGCAGGGATCCGCTCAGGCTGATTCTGGCTTTTATCTGCAACAAATGTCGCAGAGTTCAAATGATACCAGGATCAACTGGCAATTACTCGCCATTCGTGCACTGCTGAAGGAAGGAAAAACCCAGCAGGCTGCCGAGCTGTTCAGCCAGCTGCCGCAGGATCTTAACGACGATCAGCGCCATGAGCAGACGCTGCTGTCGGCAGAACTGAAGGTCGCGCAGAAAGATTTCGACGGCGCGAAGAAGATCCTCGGCACTATCGAACTGAGCGCGCTGGATAAGAATCAGCAGGCCCGTTTCTGGCAGGCCGGTATCACCGCTGAGCAGGGTCGCCCCTCCCTGACGCTTCTCCGTGCGCTGATTGCCCAGGAGCCTCTGCTCGCGGGTGCGGACAAGCAGAAAAATATTGACGCAACCTGGCAGGCACTCGCCTCCATGACCCAGGATCAGGCCAGAGCGCTGGTGATCAACGCCGATGAAAATGTCCTGCAAGGCTGGCTGGATCTGCAACAGATGTGGTTCAACAACCGCAGCGATCCGAACATGCTGAAAGCCGGCATTACCGACTGGCAAAAGCGCTACCCGCAAAACCCGGGAGCAAAAATGCTGCCAACGCAGCTGGTGAACGTGCAAAACTTTAAGCCCGCCTCCACCAGCAAAATCGCCCTGCTGCTGCCGTTAAACGGCCAGGCAGCGGTGTTTGGCCGCGCCATTCAGCAAGGTTTTGAAGCCGCGAAAAACGGCACTACCGCCGTCACCGGCAGCGCCGTTCCGGCGCAGGCAGCACAGGCGGCGAATGTGAATGACGTCGTCAGTCCGTCAGCCGCCGAAACCAGCGACCTGACCACCGCGCAAACCCCTGCCCAGGGCACCATGCAGAATCCGGTTACCGCCCCAACGACGCAACCCGCTACCTCAGCGCCTGCGGCAACACAGGCCCCGGCTGAAACCCCGGCGCCCGCGACGGCAGAACAACCTCAGCCGCAAACCGCGCAGCCGGAACAGCAGCCAGCAGCCCAGCCGCAGGCTGTGGCCACCACCAGCGCTAACCCTGGTGCAGAGTTGAAAATCTACGACACCACCGCCCAGCCGCTTGACCAGGTGCTGGCGCAGGTTCAGCAGGACGGGGCCAGCATCGTTGTCGGCCCGCTGTTGAAAAACAACGTGGAAGCGCTGATGAAGAGCAACACCACGCTGAACGTGCTTGCGCTTAACCAGCCAGAGCAGGTTCAGAACCGCGCCAATATCTGTTACTTCGCCCTCTCTCCGGAGGATGAAGCCCGCGATGCGGCCCGTCATATCCACGAGCAGGGCAAACAGGCGCCGCTGCTGCTGATCCCACGCAGCACGCTGGGCGACCGCGTTGCCAACGCCTTTGCGCAAGAGTGGCAGACCCTTGGCGGTGGCGTGGTGTTGCAGCAGAAATTTGGCTCAGCTTCCGAACTGAGAGCGGGCGTGAACGGCGGGGCAGGTATTGCCCTCAACGGTAGCCCGGTATCCGCCAGCCTGCCGCAGCAGCAGAGCGTCACCATCGGCGGTCTGACGATCCCAGCCCCCCCTACCGACGCGCAAATCAGCGGCGGCGGTAAAGTGGATTCGGCGTACATCGTCGCTACGCCGGAAGAGATCGCCTTTATCAAACCAATGATCGCCATGCGTAACGGCAGCCAGAGCGGCGCAACGCTCTACGCCAGCTCCCGCAGCGCACAGGGTACCGCAGGCCCGGATTTCCGTCTGGAAATGGAAGGACTGCAATACAGCGAGATCCCTATGCTGGCAGGCAGCAACCCGCAGTTGATGCAGCAGGCGCTGGGCGCGGTGCGCAATGATTATTCCCTGGCGCGTCTGTACGCGATGGGCGTCGATGCCTGGGCGCTGGCAAACCACTTTACCCAGATGCGCCAGGTACCGGGCTTTGAGCTTAACGGGAATACCGGCGATCTGACCGCCGATCAGGATTGTGTGATTAACAGGAAGTTATCATGGCTCAAATACCAGCAGGGGCAGATCGTCCCGGCCAGTTAAGCCGCAAAGAGACCGGCGACGCGTGGGAGCTAAAAGCGCGCCGCTGGCTTGAAGGCAAAGGACTGCGCTTTGTCGCCGCCAACGTTCGCGGGCGCGGCGGCGAGATTGACCTGATTATGAAAGACGGTCAAACCATCGTGTTTGTTGAAGTACGCTACCGACAGTCGTCCCGTTTTGGCGGTGCTGCCGCCAGCGTGACGCTCGCCAAACAACAAAAATTATTACAGACTGCCCACTTGTGGCTTGCCCGCCATAATGGGAGTTTTGATACTGTGGATTGCCGTTTCGATGTGGTAGCCTTCACCGGAAATGCGATCGACTGGCTTAAAAACGCGTTTGGCGAAGACGCATAAATAAGATTTTAAAGGGATACCGTGCTCGAACGAATAAAAGTGTGCTTCACAGAAAGCATTCAAACGCAGATTGCCGCAGCGGAAGCCCTTCCGGACGCGATCTCGCGTGCAGCGATGACGCTGGTTCAGTCGCTGCTCAACGGCAACAAAATCCTCTGTTGTGGCAATGGCACGTCCGCCGCCAACGCACAGCATTTTGCTGCCAGCATGATCAATCGCTTCGAAACCGAGCGACCGAGTTTACCTGCCATTGCACTAAACACCGATAACGTGGTCTTAACTGCGATTGCCAACGATCGTCTGCATGACGAAATTTACGCCAAGCAGGTGCGCGCCTTAGGCCATGCCGGAGACGTGCTGCTGGCGATCTCCACGCGCGGTAACAGCCGGGATATCGTTAAGGCGGTTGAAGCGGCAGTAACCCGGGACATGACGATTGTCGCCCTGACCGGTTACGACGGCGGTGAGCTGGCTGGCCTGCTGGGGCCGCAGGATGTGGAGATCCGCATTCCTTCGCACCGTAGCGCCCGCATCCAGGAGATGCATATGCTCACGGTGAACTGCTTATGCGATCTGATCGATAACACGCTTTTCCCTCACCAGGATGATTAAGGAGTTCTCATGAAGGTTTTATCGGCCCTTGCAGTCGTGATGTCTGCATTACTGCTTCAGGGATGCATCGCTGCCGCTGTAGTCGGTACCGCAGCGGTCGGCACCAAAGCAGCGACCGATCCGCGTACCGTTGGGACGCAGGTGGATGACGGTACGCTTGAGCTGCGCGTAAACAGTGCGCTGTCGAAAGACGAACAGATCAAGAAGGAAGCACGCATTAACGTGACGGCTTATCAGGGTAAAGTTCTGCTGGCAGGCCAGGCGCCAACCCCTGAACTCGCCTCGCGCGCCAAACAGATCGCGATGGGCGTAGAAGGTACGGCGGAAGTGTTTAACGAGATCCGCCAGGGCCAGCCGATTGGTCTCGGCACCGCGTCATCTGATACCTGGATCACCACCAAAGTGCGTTCCCAGCTGCTGGGTACCGACCAGGTGAAATCCTCAAACGTGAAAGTAACCACGGAGAACGGCGAAGTGTTCCTGCTGGGCCTGGTGACAGAACGTGAAGGGAAAGCGGCGGCGGATATCGCCAGCCGGGTGAGCGGCGTGAAGCACGTCACCACCGCCTTTACTTATATCAAGTAATTCACACCTGACTGTAAGCCCGGTAAGCGCCAGCGCCACCGGGCTTTCTTTCACACCAGCGCCATACTCCCCACAATCACTCCGCTCAACGCCACCAGCCCCGCCGTCAGCCACAGCGCTTTCGCCGGGAATGACTTACGCAGCATGATCAGCGACGGCAGGCTCACCGCCGGCAGCGTGATGAGCAGCGCCAGCGCCGGTGCGGTACCCATGCCAGCCATCATCATGGTCTGAATAATCGGGATCTCCGCCGCGGTTGGGATCACAAACAGGCAACCGGCCACCGCCATCGCAATCACCCACATCAGCGTGTTGTCGATAGCGTCATCCGCATGCGGGAACAGCCAGACGCGCGCCGCCCCCAGCACCAGTACGGCCAGGATATAGACCGGGATTGTGCTCCAGAAAAGCTGCCACAGCGCTTTGCCCCAGCGAGATAAGAAACTGCCCTGCGGATCGCTGAGGTCCAGCTCAACGGAGGCAGGCCCGGCCTCGTTGTCTTTCACCAGGTGCTGCACCAGCGTAGCGACAAGCACCACCGTCAGCAGGCCAGCCGCCAGACGGATAAACGCGAAATGCCAGCCGAGAACGAAGCCCATAAACACCAGCGTTGCCGGGTTCAGCAGGGGGTTACCCATCCAGAAGGCAAGCGCACCGCCCATCGACACGCGCTGTCGGCGCATACCCGCCGCCACCGGTGCAGCGCAGCAGGAGCACATCATGCCCGGCAGGGAGAAAATCGTTCCCAGCAGCGTGCCCTGCAAGCGCGGTTGTCCCAGGGTTTTTATCAGCCAGTTACGCGGGATAAGTACCTGAATCAGCGAGCCCAGCAATACGCCCAATACCGCCGCTTTCCAGACGGCAAGAAAATAGACCATTGCGTAATCCCACGCCGCGCGAAGCGGGCTGGAATCGGCCTGCGCGAGAATCGATTTACCGATGCTGTGGGTGTCGGCGGCGGTGAAGGCTTTACCGTAGTACGGCTGCCATTTCACATACCAGAGGCCAATGATGACCACGAGAAAGAAGAGTGCGGGCTTCCACCACTGAACAGGTGTTGCCGCCTGAGATGAAGACTGACCAGTCATACCATTCCCCGGAAGGTGTTATTTAATAAGCCGGGGAAGTTTACGCCTCGCCCTGCGCGATTTCACGCAGTTTTGCCGAAGGGATAATATTAACCCCCTCTTGCGACGGAGCCAGTGCCTCTTTCAGCATCGCCTGCGCGACATCCCGCGCCTCGATGGACTTCCAGTTACCGGGCAGGATGCGAAACAGCGGAGCGAAAAAAGACTCGTTAAAACGCCGTTCGTCGCGGTGGCCCATCAGCATGGAAGGCCGCACGATGGTCAGGCGCTCCCATTGCTGCGCGATTAACGCCTCTTCCATTTTGCCCTTCACCTGGTTGTAAAAAAACGGCGAGCCTGCGTTCGCGCCGTGCGCGCTGACCACCAGGAAATGCTTTGCACCCAGCTTTTTGGCCGTCAGGGCGGTATCTACCACCAGCGTGTAATCTGCATGGACAAAGGCTTCCTTACTGCCCGCTTCCCGTCGGGTGGTGCCAAGGCAGCAAAAGGCGATATCAATGGGATCCTGCACCTGCGCCAGCGCGTCGGTAAGCTGGGGATCGTGCGGGTTATAGACGCCGGTGATATCCAACAGCGGGCGACGCGTCGGGGCGGCGATATAGTTGATATGCCGATCCTGGATCAGCAGCCGCAGCAGATGTCCACCCACCAGCCCGGTTGCGCCGGTAATCAGTACCTGACTCATCTTGTCCCCTTTACAGAATTGTCCGTTTGCGATCTGGGCCTGCTCTACCACACTTAAAAGTCTGTTACCGGTAAGTATTTACCACAAACGGGAAAAAAACAGTCTGAAGCGAAAACAACGGAGGAAGCATGGGTAAAAAAATCGCAGTCTTGATTACCGACGAGTTTGAAGATTCAGAATTTACGTCGCCAGCAGAGGCATTCCGCAAGGCGGGCCACGAGGTGGTCACCATCGAAAAAGAAGCGGGTAAAACCGTGAAGGGCCACAAGGGTGAAGCCAGCGTGACCATTGACGAATCCATTGATAACGTCAGCCCGTCGGATTTCGACGCCCTGCTGTTACCGGGCGGCCATTCACCGGATTCCCTGCGCGGGGACGAGCGTTTCGTCACCTTTACCCGTGACTTCGTCGGCACCGGTAAACCGGTGTTTGCCATTTGCCACGGTCCGCAGCTGCTGATCAGCGCCGAGGTGGTACGCGGGCGTAAGCTCACCGCGGTGAAACCGATCGTTATCGATCTGAAAAACGCCGGTGCCGAGTTCTACGATCAGGAAGTGGTGAACGATAACGATCAGCTGATCACCAGCCGTACGCCGGACGATCTTCCAGCGTTTAACCGCGAAGCGCTACGCCTGCTCGGTGCGTAACCAGTGCAGCTTCTTGCCAAAGCCCAGGGTGTTGTCGGTAAATTTCAGCTCATCGAGGCGGATTTCCCACACCGGGGCTTTTAGCGCTGCGGCCACCGGGAAGCGGCGCGTATAGCGTTTACGCTGGGCGTCGCTTTCCTCACCTTCCAGGCGACGAATTTCGCCTTTGAACTGGACCCCGCGGATCAGTGCAACGGTTTTAGGCTGACCATTTACCGTGCCCGCCACTTTTGCCTGTTGGCCCGTCATCTGCGCATGCCGCGTTTTGTCTTCGCTCATCACGTAAAAGGCCACGCGCTCGGGATCGTAGTAATAAAAGGCATTTGCGCACCACATCTCCTCGTCTTTACAGACGCACCAGGTCACAACATGCTGCTTTGCCAGCCAGCGGTTAATGGCGGCCAGTGTTTCCATTTTCGCTCTCTCTCATGCTATGGTGCGTTCACCTTAACATACTGAATCTGTTTACCGTGTGCTGGTTTCTCTATCTTGTCCGAACCGCTGATAACGCACTCTACACCGGGATCACTACCGATGTGGCACGGCGTTTTTTACAACATCAAACGGGAAAAGGGGCGAAAGCACTGCGGGGGAAAGGTGAACTTCAGCTGGCGTTTTCAGCCGCCGTGGGCGACAGATCCCTGGCGCTCAGGCTGGAATACCGCATCAAGCAGCTGACGAAGCGCCAGAAAGAGCGTCTCGTCAACGGGGACGGCTCTTTCGAGGCGCTACGCGAAAGCCTGCTTAAAAACGATTGAAATGATCGTGGTACTCCACCAGACCGGTAACCCCATCGAGCGAATCGTCCGCCAGAGGATGTACCAGGAAAGATGTTTCCGTGCCTGGCCAGTGGCAGCGCAGATCGTATCTGGACGCTGGCTCAAAGCCTAAACGCTCGTAGAACGCCGGATCGCCCAGAACGACGACAGCGGCATAGCCGAATTCATTCAGGGAATCCAGCCCTTCATAGACCAGCTGGCGTGCCAGGCCCTGTCCACGGTAGTTTTCATCCACCGCCAGCGGCGCCATGCCGACCCACTGCAACTCTTCACCCTGCACAATCACCGGGCTGAACGCCACGTAGCCGACTACCTGCCCTTCATCGTCGGTGGCAACCAGGCCCAGCGTAATCAGGCCATCTTCGCGAAGATCGTGAACCAGTTGAGCTTCGGCGTCGCCTGCAAAAGAGCGGCGTAACAACGCATCGATACCCGGCGCATCAATCCCAATTTCGACTCGAATCAGCATGGTTCACCTACTGAAGTGTGTTTACTGTCCGGCGGGGTTTTTAGCCCGGCCTCAACGAAATCTGCCATTTGCATCAACATCATACGCAGTGCGTTCGGCATCTGCTCCAGCTCAATGGCATCCATTAAATTTTTGACGTACAGACCGAGCTCCGTGTCGCCTTCAATCACCAGACGACGCTGGAAGAAAAGGGTGTCCGGATCCTGTTTGCGCGCGGCGATCATCAGCAGATCGCTGGCATCCGCGCTAAAGCTGACATCCGCCTCGGCGGTTTCACGGACGATAAGCCGATCGTTCTCTACGGAAGTAAACCAGCGCAACCCGATATCGCGTACTTCAATCTTTAACCAGCGGCCTTCCAGAAACTCAAGCTCACCGTCCTGTAGCGCCTGGCGGAACTGCCAGCTCAGTACCTGTTCCAGCACCTGGCGTTTAAGCGCGAACGGCGCCAGTTTTACCGGCACGCTCAGCATTGATGGGCCAAATTGTACGAGACGTGAACGCAGTTTATCCAGCACGAGCTTTACTCCCTGATAGCTATAGTCCTGCTATTTTGCCATATCCCGACAAGAAGATAGCGGCGTAAATCAACAAACCGTTGTCCGGTATACCTCATTATTGGTGCCATCAATACGCCATTAGCTGCCTTAAATCAAAAATTGTCGCGTATGGGTTAATTAAAATCCCAGCTCGTTAACATTTTTTACGATCCCTGCGATCGACAACATCGGGATAAATTATGGAGCTGCTCTGCCCTGCCGGAAACCTTCCGGCGCTTAAGGCGGCCATCGAAAATGGGGCCGATGCGGTCTATATCGGGCTGAAAGATGATACCAATGCCCGCCATTTTGCGGGTCTTAACTTTACGGAGAAAAAGCTTCAGGAAGCCGTTAACTTCGTTCACCAGCACCGGCGCAAACTGCACATCGCCATCAATACCTTTGCCCATCCTGATGGCTACGCCCGCTGGCAGCGCGCCGTGGATATGGCGGCCCAGCTGGGCGCCGATGCGTTGATCCTGGCCGACCTCGCTATGCTTGAGTATGCGGCAGAACGTTATCCGCATATTGAGCGCCACGTCTCTGTTCAGGCATCGGCCACCAATGAAGAGGCCGTGCGTTTTTATCATCGACACTTTGACGTGGCTCGCGTGGTGCTGCCGCGCGTGCTCTCTATTCATCAGGTTAAGCAACTGGCGCGCGTCACGCCAGTGCCGCTGGAGGTTTTTGCCTTCGGCAGCCTGTGCATCATGGCCGAAGGCCGCTGCTATCTTTCTTCCTATCTCACCGGGGAATCGCCAAATACCGTCGGCGCCTGCTCGCCTGCCCGCTTCGTTCGCTGGCAGCAAACGCCGCAGGGACTGGAGTCGCGCCTGAATAACGTGTTAATCGACCGCTATCAGGACGGTGAAAACGCGGGCTACCCGACACTGTGCAAAGGCCGCTATCTGGTGGACGGCGAGCGCTACCACGCGCTGGAGGAGCCCACCAGCCTCAACACGCTGGAGCTGCTGCCGGAACTGCTGGCCGCCAACATTGCCTCGGTGAAAATCGAAGGCCGCCAGCGTAGCCCGGCCTACGTGAGCCAGGTGGCGAAGGTGTGGCGTCAGGCCATCGACCGCTGCATGGCGGACCCGCAAAACTACGCCCCGCAGGCGGCCTGGATGGAGACGCTCGGTGCGATGTCCGAAGGCACGCAAACCACGCTCGGCGCGTATCACCGTAAATGGCAGTGAGATAATCATGAAATATTCATTAGGGCCGGTGCTTTACTACTGGCCAAAAGAGACGCTGGAAGGTTTTTACCAGCAGGCGGCTAACAGCAGCGCCGATGTGATTTACCTCGGCGAAGCGGTGTGCAGCAAGCGCCGCGCCACCAAAGTGGGCGACTGGCTGGATATGGCGAAAAGCCTGGCCGGCAGCGGCAAGCAGGTGGTGCTCTCGACGCTGGCGCTGGTGCAGGCGTCCTCTGAACTGGGCGAGCTGAAGCGCTACGTCGAAAACGGTGAGTTCCTGCTGGAGGCGAGCGACCTGGGCGTGGTGAACATGTGCGCCGAGCGTAAGCTGCCGTTTGTCGCCGGACATGCGCTGAACTGCTATAACGCGGTGACCTTGCGCCTGCTGCTCAAACAGGGGATGACACGCTGGTGCATGCCGGTTGAGCTCTCCCGCGACTGGCTGGTCAACCTGCTAAATCAGTGTGACGAGCTGGGCATTCGCAATCAGTTTGAAGTCGAAGTGCTGAGCTACGGCCATCTGCCGCTGGCCTACTCTGCCCGCTGCTTCACCGCGCGTTCCGAAGATCGCCCGAAAGACGAGTGTGAGACCTGCTGCATTAAGTACCCGAACGGACGCAGCATGCTGTCGCAGGAGAATCAGCAGGTGTTTGTCCTCAACGGCATTCAGACTATGAGCGGTTACGTCTATAACCTCGGCAACGAGCTGGCGTCAATGCATGGGCTGGTGGATATGGTGCGTCTTTCGCCGCTCGATACCGGCGTGTTCGCCATGCTGGACGCCTTCCGCACCAACGAAAACGGCGCCTCGCCGCTGCCGCTGACGGCAAACAGCGACTGCAACGGTTACTGGAAACGTCTCGCCGGGCTGGAATTGCAGGGGTAAAAAAGCTCACTTTGTTAACAACGGTTATCATTTTTTAATGCAGTATTAAAGATTGACCGTCGACAAAGTGAGCTGTTATGACTGACAAAACCATTCCGTTTTCGGTGCTGGATCTGGCACCGATTCCACAAGGCTCCTCGGCAAGAGAAGCCTTTTCGCACTCTCTGGATCTGGCTCAGCTTGCCGAAAAACGTGGCTATCACCGCTACTGGCTGGCGGAGCACCATAATATGGTGGGCATCGCCAGCGCCGCCACCTCAGTACTGATTGGCTATCTGGCGGCGAATACCACTACTTTGCACCTTGGCTCCGGTGGCGTGATGCTGCCGAACCATGCCCCGCTGGTGATTGCCGAGCAGTTTGGCACCCTGAATACACTCTACCCCGGTCGCATTGATTTGGGTCTTGGCCGCGCGCCGGGCAGCGACCAGCCGACCATGCGCGCCCTGCGTCGCCATATGAGCGGCGATATCGACAACTTCCCGCGTGATGTAGCGGAGCTGGTAGACTGGTTCGATGCGAGCGATCCTAACCCGCACGTGCGCCCGGTGCCGGGCTACGGCGAGAAAATCCCGGTGTGGCTGTTAGGCTCAAGTCTGTACAGCGCACAGCTTGCCGCACAGCTGGGGCTGCCGTTCGCGTTCGCTTCCCACTTCGCACCGGATATGCTGCATCAGGCTCTGCATCTCTACCGCACAAACTTCAAGCCTTCCGAGCGTCTTGAGAAGCCGTATGCGATGGTGTGCATCAATATCATTGCCGCCGACAGCAACCGCGACGCGGAATTCCTGTTTACCTCCATGCAGCAGGCGTTTGTGAAGCTGCGTCGCGGCGAGACGGGCCAGTTGCCACCACCGGTAGAAAATATGCATCAGCTGTGGTCGGCCTCCGAGCAGTATGGCGTGCAGCAGGCCCTGAGCATGTCGCTGGTGGGTGATAAGGCGAAGGTGCGTCACGGTCTGGAGGCAGTGCTACGAGAAACGCAGGCGGATGAAATTATGGTCAACGGCCAGATTTTCGATCATCAGGCGCGTTTGCATTCATTTGATCTGGCGATGCAGGTGAAAGAGGAGTTGGTGGGGTAGTTTTTTGCCGGATGGCGGCTTCGCCTTATCCGGCCTACGCGATCCCTGTAGGCCCGGTAAGCGTAGCGCCACCGGGCTTTCTTTTTACTGATACACAGGCAACAGATTAAAACTCGACAGCATGTGCACCACCGCATTGCCGAGACCAAATACCAGGATCAGCGCAATCATCGGTTTTCCGCCCCAGACGCGGAATTTCGGGCTGCCGAAGCGCTTACGTGATTTACGCGCCAGCAGCGCCGGTACAATCGCCGCCCAGATGGTAGCCGCCAGTCCTGCATAGCCGATGGCGTACAGGAAACCGTTCGGCCACAGCAGGCCGCCCACAATCGGCGGCAGGAAGGTTAACAGCGCCGTTTTGAAGCGCCCCATCGCAGAGTCATCAAAACCAAACAGATCTGCCAGGTAGTCAAACAGGCCCAGCGTCACGCCGAGAAATGAGCTCGCCACCGCAAAGTTAGAGAAGACCACCAGAAGCAGATCCAGACTGCGGCTGTTCAGCACGCCACTCAGCGCCTGTACCAGCACATCAATGTTACCGCCCTTCTGCGCAATGCCGATAAATTCCGGACGCGGGATGTTACCCATCGTCCCCAGCAGCCAGATCACATACAGCCCCAGCGCCAGCAGCGTGCCGTAAATCAGGCATTTCACGATGGTGCGCGGATCCTTGCCGTAGTACTTCATCAGGCTCGGTACGTTGCCGTGGTAGCCGAACGACGCCAGACAGAACGGCAACGTCATAAGCAGGTATGGCGTGTAGGAGGTGTTCACTTCCGCAACGTTAAACAGCGTGGCCGGCGTGACGTGCCCCAGCAGGCTGCCGAAGGTCAGGAAGAAGGTGATGACCTTGGCGCCCAACACGATCGCCGTCATGCGGCTGACCGCTTTGGTGCTCATCCAGACGATAAACGCCACGCCCAGCGCGAAGCAGAGACCCGCCAGACGCGCCGGAACGTTCAGCGACATCTCGGAGAAGGTGTGATGCAGAATCGACCCGCTCGCTGAAATGTACGCGTAGGTCAGGATATAGAGTACAAACGCGATGGACAACCCGTTCACCAGGTTCCAGCCTTTGCCCAGCAGATCTCGGGTGATGGTGTCGAAGCTGGAGCCAATGCGGTAGTTCAGGTTTGCTTCAAGGATCATCAGCCCGGAATGGAGCATGCAGAACCAGGTGAAAACCAGCGCCGCCAGCGACCAGAAGAACCACGCACCGGACATAACCACTGGCAGGGAGAACATCCCGGCACCAATAATGGTTCCGCCGATGATCACCACGCCGCCAAGCAGCGAAGGTGACGTTTGGGTGGTGGTTAGTGTTGCCATGCGGCCTTATCTCCAGTCAAAAATGTGGTGTGCATTTTAATGTGCTGCACTGTACCAGTACAGGAGTACAAAAGGAATAAAAAAAGCCCCGATAACAACTATCGGGGCTGTATATTTTACTTTACGTCAAAAGCGAAAAGGCTTACGCGTCACCGAAACGACGACGGCTGGTGCCTTCTTCGCGGCGTGGGCCACGATTTTCACGGCGCTCGCCGGAGAAACGACGAGGTTCGCCAGTGCGACCTTCGCTACGACCGCCTTCACGACGCTCGCCACCGAAGCTGCGACCACCGCCACGGCGTTCGCCACCGCGGTCAGAGCGAGGCTGTGCATCACCCATCAGTTGCATGTTCATTGGCTTGTTCAGAATGCGGGTGCGAGTAAAGTGCTGCAGTACTTCGCCCGGCATGCCTTTTGGCAGCTCGATCGTTGAGTGTGAACCGAACAGCTTGATGTTACCGATGTAACGGCTGCTGATGTCGCCTTCATTAGCGATCGCGCCAACGATGTGACGAACTTCAACACCATCATCACGGCCCACTTCAATGCGATACAGTTCCATTTCGCCAGCGTCACGACGCTCGCGACGTGGACGGTCTTCACCACCACGCTCTGGACGGTCACCGCGTGGACCACGGTCGTTACGGTCGCCACGACGTTCGAAACGATCGTCACGGTCACGGAACTCACGCTTAGGACGCATCGGTGCATCAGGTGGCACGATCAGGCTACGTTCGCCCTGCGCCATTTTCAGCAGTGCTGCGGCCAGAGTTTCCATATCCAGCTCTTCGCCTTCAGCGACAGGCTGGATCTGGGACAGCAGCGCACGGTACTGATCCAGATCGCTGCTTTCCAGCTGCTGCTGTACTTTCGCGGCGAATTTTTCCAGACGGCGTTTGCCCAGCAGTTCTGCGTTTGGCAGCTCAGCTTCTGGAATGGTCAGCTTCATGGTGCGTTCAATGTTACGCAGCAGACGACGCTCGCGGTTCTCAACGAACAGCAGCGCACGGCCCGCACGACCCGCACGACCGGTACGGCCGATACGGTGAACGTAAGACTCGGAGTCCATTGGGATATCGTAGTTTACAACCAGGCTGATACGCTCAACGTCCAGACCACGTGCTGCCACGTCGGTTGCAATGAGGATATCCAGACGACCGTCTTTCAGACGCTCCAGAGTCTGCTCACGCAGCGCCTGGTTCATGTCGCCGTTCAGCGCTGCGCTGTTGTAGCCGCTACGCTCCAGCGCTTCAGCAACTTCCAGGGTCGCGTTTTTGGTACGTACGAAGATAATCGCCGCATCAAAATCTTCCGCTTCCAGGAAACGGACCAGCGCTTCGTTTTTGCGCATGCCGTATACAGACCAGTAGCTCTGGCTGATGTCCGGGCGAGTGGTCACGCTGGACTGAATACGCACTTCCTGCGGCTCTTTCATGAAGCGGCGGGTAATGCGACGGATCGCTTCTGGCATGGTTGCAGAGAACAGAGCGGTCTGATGACCTTCCGGGATCTGCGCCATGATGGTTTCAACGTCTTCGATGAAGCCCATACGCAGCATTTCATCTGCTTCATCCAGTACCAGGCCGCTCAGCTTAGAGAGGTCCAGGGTACCGCGCTTCAGGTGATCCAGCAGACGGCCCGGCGTACCGACAACAATCTGTGGGCCCTGGCGCAGAGCGCGTAACTGCACGTCATAACGCTGGCCGCCGTACAGGGCTACCACGTTTACGCCGCGCATATGTTTAGAGAATTCCGTCATTGCTTCAGCAACCTGAACAGCCAGTTCACGGGTTGGAGCCAGGACGAGGATCTGCGGCGCACGCAGGTCCGGATCAATGTTGTTCAGCAGCGGCAGCGAGAATGCTGCGGTTTTACCGCTACCGGTCTGGGCCATGCCCAGCACGTCACGACCAGAAAGCAGGTGTGGGATACACTCAGCCTGGATCGGAGATGGTTTTTCGTAACCCAGATCGTTAAGGGCTTCAAGGATAGGAGCCTTCAGGCCCAGATCTGCAAAAGTGGTTTCGAATTCAGCCATGTAGTACAAGTGCCTCGATATTAATGGCGGCCAGTCTACTTAGCTCATCGTGAAAATGATTAGCAATTTTCATTGAAAAGTGTGAACCGGCTCAAATTAGGTGTATTGACGAACAACAACGCCCTCACCAGTGAAGGTGATGGCAATCAAAAGATTACGGGCTGATGTTTATGTCGTCAGCTATTGCTGGTCCGATTCTGCCAGGTCGTCTTGCTCCTGGCCCAAGAGCGATAATTCCAACAATGCATAACGGTGCTCAACGAAGTTATGTACGTTGTTAGCAACCGCTAATTTGAACAGTGCCGTAGCGCTGTCCATATCCCCCAGACTTAGGTAGTACTTACCTAAATAGAAGTTGGTTTCACTGAGATGCTCAGCGAGCGAGGTGTTATCCGTTGCGTCCGCCTTGAGGCGTTCCATCAGCGTTGCTTCGCTAATGTTGCCCAGGTAGAACTCGACAATGTTCCATCCCCACTGTTCCTTGTCCGATTTCTCGAAGCGCTGTTTCAGTGCTTCTTTGGCCTGCTTCTCATCGAGCTTCTGCTCAACGATGTAAAGCCACAGGCTGCGGAAAGGATCATTAGGATCGTCTTGATAAAACGCCAGCAGATCATCTTGCGCTAACTTATCACGACCGCCGTAATACAATGCGATACCGCGATTCAAGTGCGCGTAGTTGTAAGTTGGATCAAGCTCAAGTACAGAATCAAACGCTTCATAGGCAGCATCAAAATTGCCTGCCTGCGTTAAATAAATGCCTAAGTAATTGAATACTTCAGGCATATCAGGTCGAATTGCCAGCGCTTGTGAAAAATCATTTCGCGCTAATGCCCTCAGACCGAGACTATCATACAACACTCCGCGCTCATATAAAAGCTGTGCGCGTTCGTCATCGGTTAAAGCCCGACTGGCAAGTATTTGTTCCATGCGTGCCAGAATCACTTCCTGCTGCAAAGTCGGTTGCAATGGCACTGCGAGGACTTCGCTCTTACGCCAGGCAGAGTTGCTGCATCCTGCCAGCGTTAAAGCTGTCGCAACGAAACACCAGCGCAAAAAAGGCTTCATTTCCCACTCCCGAAGACAACTATTGGATGAACGTCCTGTCCCCCGGCGGCTTAACAAGGCGTCCTGCCTGATAATAAGCCCTCCGCCTGCGCGGAGGGCAAATGGCAACCTTACTCGCCTTGCTGTTCGGCAGCCGGAGCTTCCGGCGCCGCAGCAGGCTGAGACTGCTCGGTTGCTTCTTTAATGCTCAGACGGATACGGCCCTGGCGGTCAACTTCCAGAACTTTCACCGGTACTTCCTGACCCATTTGCAGGTAATCGGTCACTTTCTCAACGCGCTTGTCAGCGATCTGAGAGATATGTACCAGACCTTCTTTACCGCCACCGATGGCAACGAATGCGCCAAAGTCAACGATACGGGTCACTTTACCATTGTAGATACGGCCCACTTCGATTTCTGCTGTAATCTCTTCGATACGGCGGATAGCATATTTCGCTTTCTCACCGTCGGTTGCTGCGATTTTCACAGTACCGTCATCTTCGATTTCGATGGTGGTGCCCGTTTCTTCGGTCAGTGCACGGATAACAGAACCGCCCTTACCGATAACATCTTTGATCTTGTCTGGATTGATCTTGATGGTGTGAATACGCGGAGCGAATTCAGAGATATCACCGCGTGGTGCGTTGATAGCCTGTTCCATCACGCCCAGGATGTGCAGACGCGCACCTTTAGCCTGGTTCAGAGCAACCTGCATGATCTCTTTGGTGATACCTTCAATTTTGATATCCATCTGCAGGGCAGAGATACCGTCGCGGGAACCCGCCACTTTGAAGTCCATATCACCCAGGTGATCTTCGTCACCCAGAATGTCAGACAGAACAACGAAGTTGTCGCCTTCTTTCACCAGACCCATTGCGATACCCGCAACGGCGGCTTTGATCGGCACGCCTGCATCCATCAGCGCCAGAGAGGCACCACACACGGAAGCCATGGAAGAAGAACCGTTGGATTCAGTGATTTCAGACACGACACGTACGGTGTACGGGAATTTGTCTGCTTCTGGCATTACTGCCAGCACGCCGCGCTTCGCCAGACGACCGTGACCAATTTCACGACGCTTCGGTGAGCCAACCATACCGGTCTCGCCCACAGAGTACGGAGGGAAGTTGTAGTGGAACAGGAAGCTGTCAGTGCGCTCGCCCATCAGTTCATCAATGTTCTGTGCGTCACGTGCAGTACCCAGGGTAGCGGTAACCAGCGCCTGGGTTTCACCACGGGTGAACAGCGCGGAACCGTGAGTACGTGGCAGCACGCCAGTACGCACATCCAGACCACGGATCATGTCCTTTTCACGGCCATCAATACGCGGCTCGCCTGCCAGTACGCGACTACGAACAACGTTTTTCTCGATAGCGTGCAGGATTTCGCTCAGCTCGTTAGCGTCCAGCGTTTCGTCTTCCGCGATCAGGGTTGCGATGGTTTCATCTTTGATCACGTCAACCTGAGCATAACGCTCCTGTTTGTCTGTAATGCGATATGCATCGCTCAGACGAGATTCTGCCAGTGCAGCTACGCGTGCGTTCAGCGCGTCGTTTACCGCTTCTGGCTGCCAGTCCCAACGTGGTTTACCGGCTTCTTTCACCAGGTCGTTGATGTTCTGGATAACAATCTGCTGCTGGTCGTGGCCGAAGACCACTGCGCCCAGCATCTGGTCTTCACTCAGCAGTTCTGCTTCAGATTCAACCATCAGAACTGCTGCTTCAGTACCGGCAACAACCAGGTCCAGCTTACTCTCTTTCAGCTCTTCCTGAGTTGGGTTCAGCACGTACTGGTCGTTGATGTAACCGACGCGCGCGGCACCGATTGGGCCATTGAATGGGATACCAGACAGTGACAGGGCAGCAGACGCACCGATCATCGCTACGATGTCCGGGTTAACCTGTGGGTTAACGGAAACAACGGTTGCGATAACCTGCACTTCATTGACGAAACCTTCCGGGAACAGCGGACGAACCGGGCGGTCAATCAGACGCGCGATCAGGGTTTCGCCTTCGCTTGGACGGCCTTCACGACGGAAGAAGCCACCCGGGATTTTACCGGCAGCGTAGGTACGCTCCTGGTAGTTCACGGTCAGTGGGAAGAAGTCCTGACCTGGTTTAGCTTTTTTCTGGCCAACTACGGTAACGAATACAGCAGTGTCATCCATGCTTACCATTACGGCAGCAGTAGCCTGACGAGCCATCATGCCGGTTTCCAGCGTGACGGTATGCTGACCATACTGGAATTTACGAACGATCGGATTCAGCAAAATTCTGTCCTTTCTTAAATGTTTGAAAGCACACCTCAGGTGTGCTGACGATTTAACCCGACCTTCTTCGCATCCTCGCGACTAATGACAACCGACACCCCCATGGGTGAAGCCTCTCATTAGCCGCGCGAACCTCTGCAATGAAGATCATTTATAGCAACAATACAATAGTTTCCCCTGAATTGCTGCCGTCTGGTTGAAAAAAGGGGCCATCAGGCCCCCTTTTCTGAAACTCGCAAGAATTAGCGACGCAGACCCAGACGCTCGATCAGCGCGGTGTAGCGTGCAACATCTTTACGCTTCAGGTAGTCGAGCAGTTTACGACGCTGAGAAACCATACGCAGCAGACCACGACGGCTGTGGTGATCTTTTTTGTGCTCTGCAAAGTGACCCTGCAGGTGGTTAATCTGTGCAGTCAGCAGTGCAACCTGAACTTCGGTAGAACCGCTGTCGTTAGTACCACGACCAAACTCAGAAACGATTTTAGCTTTAGCTTCAACGCTTAGAGACATTTTCAAACTCCAAAGTATAAAGAATGTAAGGATGCCGATCTCTAATTCAGCTATCCCATGTACGCCCCGCAGATTGTTAAACAATTTACCAGGCGTTAAGCGGCGATATTCTACTCGTCTCCCCTGCTTATCGCAAGGTGAGGCGTTATCACCGTCACGCTTCGACCGGGTATTCGACGACCAGACGACGCGGGGCAACGCGCCCTTCACCGTCCATTTCGCCCATCCCGATAAACTTGCCTTCCTCCCCTTCCGTCACACGGACCAGGCCCTCAAGCGGCGCCCCCGTTGTGCGGACCGGGTTTCCGTTCTTAAAATAAACGGACGATGTTAAAGGAAGATTAACAACCGGGAAATCTGCTGCCGGACTGTCCATTGGCATCAGCAGCGGATCCAGCAGATCTGCCGGCGCAATTCCCTGCGCTTGCGCCTGTTCAGCCAGGGCGTGCAGATGCTCAAGCGTTACCATACGTTCGACCGGATACTTGCTGACCGCCAGACGACGCAGATAAATCACATGCGCGCCGCAGCCCAGCTTTTCACCGAGGTCGTCAATGATGGTGCGGATGTAGGTCCCTTTCGAACAGTGTACTTCCAGCTCCAGCTCATCACCTTCGTGGCGAATGAACAGCAGCTCATACACGGTAATCGGACGGGCTTCACGCGGAACGTCAATGCCCTGACGCGCATATTCGTAAAGCTTCTTGCCCTGATATTTCAACGCCGAATACATCGACGGCACCTGCATTGTGTCGCCCCGGAAGCTCTCCAGCGCCGCATCAAGTTGCTCTGCGCTGAAGGTTACCGGGCGCTCTTCAACGACCTGACCATCCGCATCGGAAGTGTCCGTGCGCTGGCCCAGTTTGGCAATCACGCGGTAGCGCTTATCGGAATCCAGCAGATACTGGGAAAACTTTGTCGCTTCACCCAGGCAGATCGGGAGCATCCCGGTTGCCAGCGGATCCAGCGCGCCGGTGTGCCCCGCGCGATTGGCGTTATAAATACGCTTTACTTTTTGCAGCACGTCGTTGCTGGATGCGCCCTGTGGTTTATCCAGCAACAGCACGCCATGCACGTCACGACCGCGACGACGAGGACGACTCATCAGTCCTCCTTGCTGTCGTCCGCCGGGTTAACACGACGCTCATCGTCATGTTTCACCACGCTGGTCACCAGGTTGGACATACGCATACCCTCAACCAGCGAGTTGTCGTAGAAGAAGGTCAGCTCCGGCACAATACGCAGACGCATCGCTTTGCCAAGCAGAGAGCGGATGAAACCAGAGGCTTCCTGCAGCGCTTTAATGCCGTTCTTCACGGCGTCTTCATCCTGGTCATTCAGGAATGTCACAAACACTTTGGCGTACGCCAGGTCGCGGGACATTTCCACGCCAGACACGGTGGTCATCATCCCCACGCGTGGATCTTTGATTTCACGTTGCAGAATGAGAGCGATCTCTTTCTGCATCTCCTGCGCGACGCGCTGTGGGCGACCAAATTCTTTCGCCATAATAAATTCTCCAGACAAAAAAGGGGCTTAAGCCCCTTTTTAAAATTACTGCCGGGTGGCGCTTCGCTTACCCGGCCTACGCTAATTAATCTTCAGTTGACGAAGATTACGCGATGGTACGCTGAATTTCGATGATCTCGAACACTTCGATCATATCGCCAACGCGAACGTCGTTGTAGTTCTTAACACCGATACCACATTCCATGCCGTTACGAACTTCGTTAACGTCATCTTTGAAGCGGCGCAGGGATTCCAGCTCACCTTCGTAGATAACCACGTTGTCGCGCAGTACGCGGATTGGGTTGTGACGCTTAATGGTCCCTTCGGTAACCATACAGCCCGCGATCGCACCGAATTTCGGTGATTTGAACACGTCACGTACTTCAGCCAGACCGATGATCTGCTGTTTCAGCTCAGGAGACAGCATGCCGCTCATCGCTGCTTTCACTTCGTCAATCAGGTTATAGATGACGGAGTAGTAACGCAGATCCAGGCTTTCAGCATCGATAACTTTACGCGCAGATGCGTCAGCACGAACGTTGAAGCCAACCAGGATAGCGTTGGACGCGGCTGCCAGGGTTGCGTCAGTTTCGGTGATACCACCTACGCCAGAACCGATGATCTTCACTTTCACTTCGTCGGTAGACAGTTTCAGCAAGGAGTCGGAGATCGCTTCCACAGAACCCTGTACGTCCGCTTTCAGAACGATGTTCACTTCGTGAACTTCGCCTTCAGTCATGTTGGCGAACATGTTCTCGAGTTTAGATTTCTGCTGGCGAGCCAGTTTCACCTCACGGAATTTACCCTGACGATACAGCGCCACTTCACGTGCTTTCTTCTCGTCACGTACCACGGTTACTTCGTCACCGGCAGCCGGAACACCGGACAGGCCGAGGATTTCCACTGGGATGGACGGACCCGCTTCCAGCACTTCCTGACCCAGTTCGTTACGCATCGCACGAACGCGACCGTATTCGAAACCACACAGAACGATGTCGCCCTTGTGCAGAGTACCTTCGCGAACCAGAACGGTTGCAACCGGACCACGACCTTTATCCAGGAAGGATTCGATTACCGCACCGCTCGCCATACCTTTACGAACCGCTTTCAGCTCCAGAACTTCAGCCTGAAGCAGGATAGCGTTCAGCAGGTCGTCGATACCGGTACCTGCTTTTGCAGATACAGGGATGAACTGCGCTTCACCGCCCCACTCTTCCGGCATAACGCCGTACTGTGACAGTTCGTTCTTAACGCGATCCATATCGGCTTCTGGCTTATCGATTTTGTTGACTGCAACAACCAAAGGCACCTGCGCCGCTTTCGCGTGCTGGATAGCTTCAATGGTCTGTGGCATCACGCCATCATCGGCAGCAACAACCAGAACAACGATATCCGTTGCCTGAGCACCACGAGCACGCATTGAGGTAAACGCTGCGTGGCCTGGGGTATCCAGGAAGGTGATCATGCCGTTTTCGGTTTCTACGTGGTAAGCACCGATATGCTGGGTAATACCACCCGCTTCGCCGGAGGCAACCTTAGTAGAACGAATGTAGTCAAGCAGAGAGGTTTTACCGTGGTCAACGTGACCCATGATGGTCACAACCGGTGCGCGCGGTTCAGCCGCTGCGCCCGTATCACGGTCGCTCATTACTGCTTCTTCCAGCTCGTTTTCACGACGCAGGATAACTTTGTGGCCCATCTCCTCGGCAACCAGCTGTGCGGTTTCCTGGTCGATGACCTGGTTGATGGTGGCCATTGCGCCCAGCTTCATCATCGCTTTGATGACCTGAGAGCCTTTCACCGCCATCTTGTTAGCCAGTTCGCCAACGGTGATGGTTTCGCCGATCACAACGTCACGGTTAACGGCCTGAGCTGGCTTCTGGAAGCCCTGCTGCAGAGCGGAACCTTTACGCTTACCGCCTTTACCACCGCGAACCGCTGCACGTGCTTCTTCACGGTCAGCTTTAGATTCAGCGTGCTTGTTACCTTTTTTCGCAGGACGCGCCGCTTTTGTACTGCGAGTACGGCCACGACCACCTTCAACTTCACGGTCGTTATCGTCTTCTGCCTGGCGCGCATGCTGAGAAGTGGTTACGTGATAATCGCTGTTGTCTTCAGTTGGTTCAGCGGTATTCACACCGTTCTTCTCGTTTTCTTCTGCCATGCGACGCGCTTCTTCGGCGACGCGGCGAGCTTCTTCTTCAAGCTTGCGGCGGGCTTCTTCTTCCGCTTTACGCTTCAGCTCGGCAGCTTCATTTTCACGGCGGGCTTTTTCAGCCTGGGCAGTTTTGGTCATTTCGTCGGTCTGTTGATTGCTCACTTTGTCTTTTTCCGCAGCGTCACGCTTCGCTTTTTCACCGGCGTCGCGTTTCGCTTTTTCTGCGGCCTCACGTTCAGCTTTTAATTCTGCTTCGCGTTTGGCAGTGGCTTCTGCCTCACGCTGAGCTTGTTCTTCCGCTTCACGCTGTGCCTGCTCTTCCGCAGCAAGGCGTTCTGCCTCTTGCGGATCACGTTTTACAAAGGTGCGCGTCTTGCGGACTTCAATTTGTACCGATTTGCTTTTGCCACCGGTACCAGGGATGTTCAACGTGCTACGCGTTTTGCGCTGCAGCGTTAACTTGTCAGGCGTAGAGCCGTGTTCACGGTTCAGGTGCGCTAACAAGGTTTGTTTTTCTTGCGCGGTCACCGAGTCATCAGCGGCCTTCGGGATCCCTGCATCAGCAAATTGCTGTACCAGGCGGTCCACGGAGGTCTGAATCTCAGCAGCCAGCGATTTTACAGTTACATCAGTCATGCTGTTCCTTCCTGCTACAGTTTATTACGCTTCGTCGCCGAACCAGCAAATATTACGTGCGGCCATGATGAGTTCGCCGGCTTTCTCGTCGGTTAAACCTTCGATATCAGCCAGGTCATCAACGCCTTGCTCAGCGAGATCTTCCAGCGTACAAACACCACGGGCAGCCAGCTTGAACGCAATCGCACGATCAAGACCTTCCAGATTCAGCAGGTCATCAGCCGGCTTCTTATCGCCAAGGCTTTCTTCCTGAGCCAGCGCCAGGGTGGTCAGGGCGTTTTTAGCGCGTTCACGCAGGGCTTCAACGGTTGGTTCATCCAGACCGTCAATTTCCAGCAGCTCTTTCATTGGCACGTAGGCCAGTTCTTCCAGCGTAGAGAAACCTTCTTCAACCAGCACAGTGGCGAAGTCTTCGTCAATGTCCAGGTATTTGGTGAAGGTATCGATCGCCGCGTGGGCTTCAGCCTGATGCTTGGCCTGAAGGTCATCAACGGTCATCACGTTGAGTTCCCAGCCGCTCAGCTGTGACGCCAGACGTACGTTCTGACCGTTACGGCCAATCGCCTGCGCCAGGTTGCCCGCTTCTACAGCGATATCCATGGTGTGTTTGTCTTCGTCAACAACGATAGACGCCACATCAGCCGGTGCCATTGCGTTGATCACGAACTGCGCCGGATTGTCGTCCCACAGAACGATATCAATACGCTCGCCGCCCAGTTCGGTAGAAACCGCCTGAACACGTGCGCCACGCATACCGACGCAAGCACCGACCGGGTCGATACGCTTGTCGTTGGTTTTCACCGCAATTTTCGCACGGGAGCCCGGATCGCGGGCCGCCGCTTTGATTTCGATAACTTCTTCGCCGATTTCCGGCACTTCGATACGGAACAGTTCAACCAGCATTTCTGGTTTAGAACGCGTCACGAACAGCTGTGCACCACGTGCTTCAGGACGTACGGCATACAGCACACCACGAATACGGTCGCCTGGGCGGAAGTTTTCACGCGGCAGCATGTCTTCACGCAGGATAACGGCTTCAGCGTTACCCGGCAGCCCTTCGGATTTGATCTCCAGAGAGATGTTATCGCGGTTCACTTTCTTCACCACGCCAGTGATGATTTCGCCTTCCTGATCGCGGAACTGATCGACAACCAGCGCGCGCTCGGCTTCGCGAACTTTCTGCACGATAACCTGCTTCGCGGTCTGGGTGGTGATACGGTCGAAGGTGACAGATTCAATCTGATCTTCAACGTAGTCACCCACGTTCAGACTTTCGTCTTCAAAACGTGCCGCTTCCAGGGTGATCTCTTTGGTCGGTTGGGTCACTTCTTCAACGATTACCCAACGACGGAATGTATCGAAGTCACCGCTTTTACGATCGATTTCTACGCGAACATCAATCTCTTGTTCGTATTTTTTCTTGGTTGCTGTAGCCAGTGCACTTTCCAGCGCTTCGAAAATCTTCTCACGCGGCAGTGATTTCTCGTTGGAGACGGCTTCAACAACAGCCAAAATTTCTTTGTTCATCGCGGGCTTTTCACCTCAATCCAGACTGTTAAAAGTGGGGAACCAGGTTCGCCTTCTGGATATTACTCAGCGCGAACACTTCATCTTTGCCTTCGACTGTCACCGTGATCATTTCACCATCAACGGCTTTGATAATTCCCTGCCATTTACGGCGGTTCTGTACGGCCATACGCAGAACGAGAGCCACTTCTTCACCGGTAAAGCGCACATAGTGCTCGGCCGTGAACATCGGACGATCGAGGCCAGGTGAGGAAACTTCCAGGTTGTACGCAACGGTAATCGGATCTTCAACATCAAGAACCGCACTCACCTGGTGGCTGACATCAGCACAATCATCAACATTGATGCCATCTTCACTATCAATATAGATGCGCAGCGTCGATGTGCGGCCGCGAACGAATTCGATGCCGACCAGTTCGTAGCCCAGTGCTTCGACCGGTGCAGTAATCATCTCTGTTAATTTTTGCTCTAATGTGGACAAGCCCACCCCCAAGACATAAAAAAAGGGCGTAAAGCCCAGTTATTCTGTAGTCAGATAACAAAAAACCCCGATAAATCGGGGCTTTAGATAACTGAACCCTATAGCCACAACTGTGGCCTGGAGCACTTTCCGAAAGAATTTTTTCAAATCCAGCTACGAAGGCTCTAAGTCTTCACAGTATATTTGAAAAAGAACTTTATAGGAAAGTGGTTGCGGGGGCCGGATTTGAACCGACGACCTTCGGGTTATGAGCCCGACGAGCTACCAGGCTGCTCCACCCCGCGCCTGAAACGTGGCAAATTCTACGCGTTTTGGACAGAATTTGCAAATAATGCTGGGATTTGGTACCGAAGACGGGACGTAAAATCGGCGTTTAGTATATTGATAGTTGACCCCACCTGTCAACCCAGCTTCTGCCAGACAGAACAGACCAAATTTTTTACAAAAAACGCACGAGTCTCTTTCGGTCTTCGACAAAAGATGATTAAATGAATACTCACTTATTTTGCATAAAAATGCACAAGAGAGCGAAAGTGGTCTCTAATCAGTCAATCAAGCAGGGTTTTATTCTATGACGACGATTCTCAAGCATCTTCCGGTAGGACAACGTATTGGCATCGCTTTCTCAGGCGGCCTGGATACCAGCGCTGCACTGCTGTGGATGCGCCAGAAGGGAGCGGTTCCGTATGCATATACTGCGAACCTGGGTCAGCCGGACGAGGAAGATTATGACGCGATCCCTCGTCGTGCCATGGAGTATGGCGCAGAGAACGCACGTCTGATTGACTGCCGTAAGCAACTGGTCGCTGAAGGCATTGCCGCTATCCAGTGCGGTGCTTTTCATAACACTACCGGCGGCCTGACCTATTTTAATACCACTCCGCTGGGTCGTGCTGTCACCGGCACCATGCTGGTCGCCGCCATGAAAGAAGATGGCGTGAACATCTGGGGTGATGGCAGTACCTATAAAGGCAACGATATTGAACGTTTCTATCGTTACGGTCTGCTGACCAACGCCGAGTTGCAGATCTACAAACCGTGGCTGGATACCGACTTCATCGACGAACTGGGTGGCCGTCATGAAATGTCTGAGTTTATGATTGCCTGCGGCTTTGACTATAAGATGTCCGTTGAGAAAGCCTACTCAACCGACTCCAACATGCTGGGTGCGACGCACGAAGCGAAAGACCTGGAATTCCTGAACTCCAGCGTAAAAATTGTTAACCCGATCATGGGCGTAAAATTCTGGGATGAGAACGTGAAGATCCCGGCGGAAGAAGTGACCGTGCGTTTCGAACGCGGTCATCCGGTTGCCCTGAACGGTAAAACCTTCTCAGACGATGTTGAACTGATGCTGGAAGCAAACCGCATCGGCGGTCGTCACGGTCTGGGTATGAGCGATCAGATCGAAAACCGTATCATCGAAGCGAAAAGCCGTGGCATTTACGAAGCTCCGGGGATGGCGCTGCTGCACATCGCTTATGAGCGTCTGCTGACCGGTATTCACAACGAAGACACCATTGAGCAGTATCACGCTCATGGCCGTCAGCTGGGCAAACTGCTGTATCAGGGTCGCTGGTTTGATCCACAAGCGCTGATGCTGCGTGACGCCCTGCAACGTTGGGTGGCGAGCGCAATCACCGGCGAAGTGACGCTGGAACTGCGTCGCGGCAATGATTACTCCATCCTCAATACCGTGTCTGACAACCTGACCTATAAAGCAGAGCGTCTGACCATGGAGAAAGGTGAGTCAGTATTCTCTCCGGACGATCGTATTGGCCAGCTGACCATGCGTAACCTGGACATCACCGATACCCGTGAGAAGCTGTTCAACTATGTTGAGAATGGCCTGCTCTCCGCGAATTCCGGTAATGGTCTGCCGCAGGTTGAGAACCTGGAACACAGCGATAAGAAGTAATCGACAGCAAGACATGCAAAAGGCGCCCAATGGGCGCCTTTTTTGTGGTCTTCGTAGGCCCGGTAAGCGCAGCGCCGCCGGGCAAAACGGCGGGCGGCGCTGCGCTTACCCGCCCTACAATAGATCGGAAACACAGAATGTACAGACGAAAAAAAAGACGTCTTGCGACGTCTTTCTTCTGGAATATTGGTACCGAGGATGGGACTCGAACCCACAAGCCCGTTAGGGCACTACCACCTCAAGGTAGCGTGTCTACCAATTCCACCACCTCGGTACTGAATACTTACTGCGGGATATCGCTGGTTGGCTTAGCCGGTGCAGCTGGCTGAGTTTGCTCAGTTTTTGCTGGCGCGCTCAGATTTTCCCACTCGCTTCCTTTACTGGTCTTGTTGCTGTTGATATTGCCCAGCACCAGACTGATGATGAAGAACAGCGTAGCCAGAATCGCCGTCGTACGGGTCATGAAGTTCGCAGAACCACTTGAACCGAACAGCGTACCGGAAGCGCCTGCTCCGAAGGAGGCTCCCATATCAGCGCCTTTACCTTGCTGCAGCATAATCAGCGCTACGAGAGCGATGGCTACAATAAGGAAAATAACTAAAAGAGCTTCGTACATAATCAACCTGTTCCTTGCGGATTTGCCGCATACCAATGCTTCGACCAATTAGCAGGATTTTGTTTCCCACTGAAGCGGGTGTGAATACTAACCAAAGCGAATCACCTTCGCAAGGGCATTTTCGAGGCATTGTATCAACTGCGGAAAAAAACAGCAAAAAGCCATTAATTGCTTAAAACAAAGGCGGCAAACGCCGCCTTTTTAAACACTTATTCTGAAAGATTATGCAGCTTTCACTGCATCCGCAATGCGGTGCGCAAATTCAGTTACCTGCGCTTCGTCTTCACCTTCCACCATCACGCGGATCAGCGGCTCGGTACCCGACTTACGCAGCAGGACGCGTCCACGACTGCCAAGCGTCGCTTCCACCTCTGCCATCACCGCTTTCACGTTATCATTTTCCAGCGGGTCGCCTTTACCAGCGGTGAAACGCACGTTCACCAGGATCTGCGGGAACATTTTCATGCCGCTGCACAGATCGTGCAGGCTCATATGGTTACGCGCCATCGCGGCAACAACCTGAAGCGCCGCCACAATGCCGTCACCGGTGGTGGTTTTATCGAGCAGGATCACGTGGCCGGAGTTTTCCGCGCCAATGCGCCAGCCTTTTTCCTGAAGTTTTTCCAGCACGTAGCGGTCACCCACTTTCGCGCGAACAAACGGGATGCCCAGCTGTTTCAGCGCCAGCTCCAGACCCATATTGCTCATCAGCGTGCCCACCGCGCCACCGCGCAGTTGCCCCTGACGCAGGCCTTCACGCGCAATGATGTAGAGGATCTGATCGCCATCGACCTTGTTACCTTCGTGGTCAACCATGATCACACGATCGCCATCGCCATCCAGGGCAATACCCAGATCGGCTTTTTCAGCCAGTACACGCGCCTGCAAGGCACGCACGTCTGTCGCGCCGACTTCTTCATTGATGTTCAGACCGTCCGGCTCGCAGCCGATGGTGATCACTTTCGCGCCCAGCTCGCGGAAAACATTCGGCGCAATGTGATAGGTCGCACCGTTTGCACAGTCCACCACAATTTTGAGGTGTGCCAGGCTCAGTTCATTCGGGAACGTGCCTTTGCAGAATTCAATGTAGCGGCCTGCGGCATCGACAATACGGTTGGCTTTACCCAACTCAGCGGAGTCGACACAGGTGATCTCTTTCTCCATTTCCGCTTCAATCGCCTCTTCCACGTCATCCGGCAGTTTAGTGCCGTCGATGGAGAAGAATTTGATACCGTTGTCATAGAACGGATTATGAGAAGCTGAAATGACGATGCCCGCTTCCGCACGGAAGGTACGAGTCAGATAGGCAACAGCAGGGGTCGGCATTGGCCCCGTAAAGGAAGCTGAAAGCCCCGCCGCCGCCAGCCCGGCTTCCAGCGCGGACTCAAGCATATAACCCGAAATACGGGTATCTTTACCAATAATGATCTTACGGGAGCCATGACGCGCCAGTACCTTACCCGCCGCCCAGCCCAGCTTCAGGACAAAGTCAGGGGTAATTGGCGCATCGCCTACGCGCCCACGGATGCCATCGGTACCAAAATATTTACGATTACTCATAGCGTTTGTTTTCCTTCGCTGCCAGTGTGGCTTCCACCACACGCATGGCTTCTACTGTTTCTTTTACGTCATGGACGCGAATGATGTGTGCACCTTGCATCGCGGCAATCACCGCGCAGGCCAGACTGCCGCTCAGACGTTCGTTCGGCCCGATATTCAACAACTGACCAATCATCGATTTTCTCGACATTCCCACCAGCAGTGGCAGGCCGAACTGATGAAACTCTGATAAGCGCGCAAGCAACGCGTAATTGTGTGAGAGATTTTTACCGAAACCGAAGCCCGGGTCGAGCAGCAATTTCTCTTTTGCGATACCCGCACGTTCACAGCGTTCGATATGCTCAATAAAGAAGCGGGTGACGTCGGCAAACACATCTTCATATTTTGGCGCCTCCTGCATTGTCTTAGGCTGGCCCTGCATATGCATCAGACACACCGGTAGCCCGGTTTCAGCGGCGGCTTCAATTGCGCCCGGCTCGGTCAGCGAGCGGATATCATTAATAATGTGAGCGCCCACTCTCGCCACTTCACGGATCACTTCGGGTTTGGAGGTATCAACGGAGATCCACACTTCAAAGCGCCGGGCGATAGCCTCCACCACCGGCACCACGCGCGCCAGCTCTTCTTCCACCGAAACCTCCGCCGCGCCAGGCCGCGTTGACTCCCCTCCAACGTCAATGATGGTGGCACCCGCGTTGATCATTAAATTCGCGTGTTTAACCGCGTCGATAAGCGAGTTATGCGTGCCGCCGTCAGAGAAGGAATCAGGCGTGACATTCAGGATTCCCATCACATGCGGATGTGAAAGGTCGAGATGCGAGTCCTGGGCGAAGAGTTTCATGGCTAAATCCCTGTTATTTTCATGGTTATATAAAAAAGAAAAACCCCGGAGCACGCTCCAGGGTTTGATGTACAGACAAACGCTTCAACAGCAGTGACTTACTTGTCGCCCAACTGCTCTGACATGGTGTTGCCCGGGTTTGGCGTACGCGGTTCATCGACCGGACGCGGTGCACGCGGGGTGCCATTGTTGTCAGAATTGTTAGACGCGCCTGGGTCTTCCCAGCCTGCTGGCGGACGCACTTCGCGGCGAGCCATCAGGTCGTCAATTTGCGGAGCATCGATGGTCTCATATTTCATGAGCGCATCTTTCATCGAATGCAGGATGTCCATATTGTCATTCAGGATCTGACGGGCGCGAGCGTAGTTACGCTCAATCAGCGCTTTCACTTCCTGGTCGATGATACGAGCCGTTTCATCGGACATATGTTTCGCTTTTGCCACGGAGCGGCCCAGGAATACTTCGCCCTCTTCTTCTGCATAGAGCAGCGGACCGAGTTTGTCGGAGAAGCCCCACTGGGTCACCATGTTACGTGCCAGGTTTGTCGCCACTTTAATATCGTTCGACGCACCGGTGGAAACATGTTCCGCACCGTAGATGATCTCTTCTGCCAGACGACCGCCGTACAGGGTTGAAATCTGACTTTCCAGCTTCTGACGGCTGGCGCTGATCGCGTCACCTTCAGGCAGGAAGAAGGTCACACCCAACGCACGACCGCGTGGAATGATCGTCACCTTGTGTACCGGATCGTGTTCCGGCACCAGACGACCGATAATCGCGTGGCCCGCTTCGTGATATGCCGTGGACTCTTTCTGCGCTTCCGTCATCACCATGGAGCGACGTTCCGCACCCATCATAATTTTGTCTTTCGCTTTCTCAAATTCCACCATGGACACTACACGCTTGTTACCGCGAGCGGCAAACAGTGCTGCCTCGTTGACCAGGTTAGCCAGATCCGCACCGGAGAAGCCTGGAGTACCACGCGCGATGATTGCCGCGTCGATATCTGGCGCCAGCGGTACGCGACGCATATGCACTTTCAGGATCTGTTCACGACCACGAACATCCGGCAGACCGACCACAACCTGACGGTCGAAACGGCCTGGACGCAGCAGCGCAGGGTCGAGTACGTCTGGACGGTTAGTTGCCGCGATAACGATGATACCTTCGTTACCTTCAAAGCCGTCCATTTCAACCAGCATCTGGTTCAGGGTCTGCTCACGTTCATCGTGACCACCGCCCAGGCCTGCGCCACGCTGGCGGCCAACGGCGTCGATTTCATCGATGAAGATGATGCACGGTGCTGCCTTCTTAGCCTGCTCGAACATGTCACGCACACGAGATGCACCGACACCCACGAACATTTCAACGAAGTCAGAACCTGAAATAGTAAAGAACGGGACCTTCGCTTCACCCGCGATGGCTTTTGCCAGCAGGGTTTTACCGGTACCCGGAGGGCCGACCATCAGGACGCCTTTCGGGATCTTACCGCCCAGTTTCTGGAAACGGCTCGGCTCGCGCAGGTATTCAACCAGTTCACCCACCTCTTCTTTTGCTTCGTCACAACCTGCTACGTCAGCAAAGGTGGTCTTGATCTGGTCTTCCGTCAGCATACGCGCCTTGCTCTTACCGAACGACATGGCACCTTTGCCACCACCGCCCTGCATCTGGCGCATAAAGAAGATCCAGACACCGATAAGAAGCAGCATTGGGAACCAGGAAATGAAGATAGAAGCCAACAGGCTTGGTTCTTCCGGCGGCTCGCCTACCACTTTGACGTTTTTGGTCAGAAGGTTATCAAGCAGCTTAGGATCGTTCACCGGGATGTAAGTCGTGTAACGGTTACTATCTTTCTTGGTAACGTTGATCTCACGTCCGTTGATACGCGCTTCGCGAACCTGGTCCTGATTGACCTCTTGCAGGAAGGTAGAATAATCCACCTTGCGGCCATTCGACTCGCTGGGCCCAAAGCTCTGGAAAACTGACATCAGCACAACGGCAATGACCAGCCAGAGTATTAGGTTTTTCGCCATGTCACTCAAGGGATTAACCTCATATTACAACTGTGTTAAAAACAGCGTCAGGATACTCTATATCCAGTTTCATTCAAACTTTCGCCTGAAATCTACCGGTTATCATTTTCGCCCGGTCGCTACAATATACACTTCACGGGAACGGGCCCGGGAAGAGTCCGGCTTACGAACTTTGACCTTCGCAAACAGGGAGCGAATTTCCTTAAGATACTCCTCGAAACCTTCGCCCTGAAACACCTTCACAACAAAACTACCACCAGGCGCTAGTACATCACGACACATTTCTAACGCTAGTTCCACCAGATACATGGCGCGGGGGATATCCACCGCCGGTGTTCCACACATATTTGGTGCCATATCCGACATGACAACCTGGACCTTACTGTCACCTACACGATCAAGTAATGCTTTAAGCACTAATTCATCACGAAAGTCGCCCTGAAGGAAGTCGACACCGACGATGGGATCCATTGGTAAAAGATCGCATGCGATGATTCGGCCCGTTCCGCCGATCTGCGTAACCGCATACTGTGACCATCCGCCAGGTGCCGCACCGAGGTCGACCACCGTCATTCCCGGTTTAAAAAGTTTGTCACTTTGCTGTATTTCATCAAGTTTAAACCAGGCGCGGGAACGTAACCCCTTTTTCTGCGCCTGTTGAACATATTTATCGCTAAAGTGTTCCTGAAGCCAGCGGCTGGAGCTGGCAGAACGCTTTTTACCTGTCATTTAACATTTCCGTCCTGGTTCATCGTTACTTGCCTGTGACGTAAATTTCTACGCAGCTATTTGGCGATATTAGGGAGATGGCGGTAGAATGAACCGTTTTCAATCCCAACGTAAGCAAAAATATACGATGAATCTGAGTACTAAACAAAAACAGCACCTTAAAGGTCTGGCACATCCGCTCAAGCCTGTAGTGATGCTTGGCAACAATGGTTTGACCGAAGGGGTGCTTGCCGAGATTGAACAAGCGCTGGAACACCACGAGCTGATCAAGGTGAAAATCGCCTCTGAAGACAGAGACACTAAAAACCTGATCGTGGAAGCCATCGTGCGCGAAACCGGCGCCTGTAATGTACAGGTCATCGGTAAAACGCTGGTGCTCTATCGCCCATCTAAAGAGCGCAAAATCTCGCTGCCACGTTAAGGATATCCTGAATCAAACACATTTTCTGTGTGAAACGAGGGATTTCTTTCAGCAGGCGAGCAAAATGCCATGCTCCTTGAGTTGATAAAAGGCCGCTATGCGGCCTTTTTCTTTTCTTTACAATGTATCAACATCTTAGAAGAGAAGCGAATTACAGGTATTCAACCTTAATAATTTCGTATTCCACTTCGCCACCTGGGGTGCGGATAGTCACAACATCATCCTGCTCTTTGCCAATCAGGCCGCGAGCAATCGGGGAGTTCACCGAAATCAGGTTCTGTTTGAAGTCCGCTTCATCATCACCCACGATGCGATAGGTTTGCTCTTCGTCGTTGTCCAGATTCAGGACGGTGACGGTAGAGCCGAAGATCACGCGACCGTTGTTTGGCATTTTAGTGATATCGATAACCTGCGCGTTGGACAGTTTCGCTTCGATATCTTTGATACGCCCCTCGCAGAAACCCTGCTGCTCACGCGCCGCGTGGTATTCAGCATTCTCTTTCAGGTCGCCATGCTCACGCGCATCCGCGATAGCGGCGATGATTTCAGGGCGACGTACGGATTTCAGAAAATCCAGCTCTTCGCGCAGTTTTTCGGCACCACGTAAGGTCATCGGAATAGCTTGCATTTGTTATACCTCTTAAACATTCCTGTTGGGAGCAGTGTTCCCTGCTCCAGCCCACCTGAACAGGCCAGAAGCAAAAAGAAAACCGACCCGGGAGCAACGCCCCAGGTCAGCAGCAATTTTTCAATTTGATACGCATTTTACCGCGAAGTTCACTATGGGTCATCGTTTACTTTACAGTGCCATGCACCGTAGTATGACGGTTTGTTTTCGGGTTGTTAGCGCGAGATTATGCGATTTTCCAGTTTTATCATCGGATTGACTACCAGTATAACGTTCACCGTTCAGGCCGCGAATGTTGATGAGTACATTAATCAACTGCCCGCCGGCGCGAACCTTGCCCTGATGGTGCAGAAGGTTGGCGCGCAGGCTCCCGAGATTGACTATCACAGTCAACAGATGGCGCTGCCTGCCAGTACCCAGAAGGTGATCACTGCCCTCGCCGCCCTGCTCCAGCTCGGGCCTGACTTCCGTTTTACTACCACCCTTGAAACCAGAGGTAACGTTGAGGGTGGCGAACTGAAAGGCGATCTTATCGCCCGTTTTGGTGGCGATCCCACCTTTAAGCGCCAGGATGTCCGCAACATGGTGGCGGTACTGAAAAAATCCGGCGTAACAAAAATTGATGGCAACGTGCTGATCGACACCTCCATTTTCGCCAGCCACGATAAAGCGCCTGGCTGGCCATGGAACGACATGACGCAGTGCTTTAGCGCCCCGCCAGCCGCCGCCATCGTTGACCGTAACTGCTTCTCCGTATCGCTTTACAGCGCGCCAAAACCCAATGACTTAGCGTTTATCCGCGTGGCGTCTTACTACCCGGTCACGATGTTCAGCCAGGTGCGGACGCTGGCGAAAGGCTCCCCGGAGGCGCAGTATTGTGAGCTCGACGTGGTACCGGGCGATCTCAATCGCTATACGCTCACCGGCTGCCTGACCCAGCGGGCCGATCCCCTCCCGCTGGCCTTTGCCATTCAGGATGGCGCAGGCTATGCCGGTGCCATTTTTAAAGATGAACTGAAGCAGGCGGGCATAACCTACACCGGAACGCTGCTGCGCCAGACGCAGGTGAATGAACCAGGCACGGTGATTGCCAGCAAACAGTCCGCGCCACTGCATGATTTGCTTAAGATTATGCTGAAAAAGTCGGATAACATGATTGCCGACACCGTGTTCCGTATGATTGGGCACGCACGCTTTGGTGTGCCTGGAACCTGGCGGGCCGGTTCTGATGCCGTACGTCAGATCCTGCGTCAGCAGGCGGGTATCGATCTGGGCAATACGATCGCTGTCGACGGTTCCGGTTTATCGCGCCATAACCTGATCTCACCGGCCACCATGATGCAGGTGTTGCAGTACATCGCTCAGCATGACGCTGAGCTAAACTTTATTACAATGCTGCCGCTCGCCGGACACGATGGGTCACTTCAGTACCGTGCGGGCCTTCACGCTGCAGGCGTGGATGGCAAAGTGTCAGCCAAAACGGGTTCCCTGCAGGGCGTTTACAACCTTGCCGGTTTTATCACGACAGCCAGCGGGCAACGCATGGCCTTTGTGCAGTATCTGTCCGGCTATGCCGTCGAACCGGCTGACCAGCGCAATCGTCGTATTCCACTGGTGCGTTTCGAAAGCAGGCTCTATAAGGACATCTACCAGAATAACTAGCGATGAAACTACTGATAGTTGAAGACGATCTGTTATTACAGGAAGGGTTAGCGCTGGCACTGGGGAATGAGGGCTACGCCCTGGATTGTGCCGCCACGGCGGCTGAAGCAGATGCCTTGATCCAGAGCGGAGAATACAGCCTTGTGATCCTGGATTTGGGACTGCCGGATAAAGACGGCGCGACGCTGCTCTGCCAGTGGCGTCGTCGCGGAGTGGAGAATCCCGTATTGATTCTCACCGCCCGCGATGCCATTGAAGACAGAATTAACGGGCTGGATTCTGGCGCTGACGATTATCTGGTAAAACCCTTCGCCCTTGCCGAGCTACAGGCTCGCGTACGGGCGTTAATCCGCCGCTATCAGGGCCACAGCGACAACCTGCTGACGGACGGGGATATCACCCTCAATCTGCAAACTCAGCAGGTGCTGCGCCAGTCTCAGCCTGTGGAAGTGACCCCAAAAGAGTTCGCTCTGCTGACGCGTCTGATCATGCGCAGCGGGCAGACCGTGCACCGTGAAACGCTGCAACAGGACATCTACTCCTGGCAGGACGATCCAGGATCAAACACGCTTGAAGTTCACATTCATAATCTGCGCCGCAAGCTCGGTAAAGATCGCATCAAAACCGTACGTGGCGTGGGTTACCGTCTGGAGAGCCAGAAATGAACAGTATGCGCCGGCGATTAATGGTGTTGCTGGCGGTTATACTGCTATTTTTTCAACTGGTTAGCGTAGTCTGGCTGTGGCATGAGAGCCGCGAGCAAATCGGTTTTCTGGTGAATGAAACGTTGTCTGCGAAAGCGCGCAACAACCATGTCGAAAAAGAGATCCGCGAAGCCATTGCCTCCCTGCTGGTCCCTTCTCTGGTGATGGTCGGTTTTACCCTGCTCTTCTCATTCTGGGCAGTAACCTGGATCACCCGACCACTCAATAAACTTCGCGCCAGCCTTGCGAACCGCTCGGCGGATAATCTGACTCCCCTGCCGATGTATTCTGATATGGAAGAGATAGGCGCTGTGACCACATCGCTCAATCAACTCCTCGCCCGGCTGGATCACACTATTCAACAGGAACGCCTGTTTACCGCCGATGCGGCACACGAGTTACGTACGCCGCTTGCGGGGATCAGGCTCCATCTGGAACTGATGGCTCAGTCCGGTTCCCCGCAGGCCACGCCACTGATAAACCGGATCGATCAGTTGATGCACACGGTGGAACAGCTGCTGATGCTGGCGCGTGCCGGACAGGCGATGGCCAGCGGCCATTACGATACCGTGAACTGGACTGAGACGATCATTGCACCGCTCAGCCTGGAGCATGAAGCCAGAGAGCATACGGTGATATGGCCTGCTCACAGCCCGCTGACGGTACAGGGCGACGCCGTCCTGTTACGTCTGATGCTAAGGAACCTTCTGGAGAATGCCGCCCGCTACAGCCCGGCAGGCACAACCATTGAAGTGGCATTAACAGCGACGGAGAGCGGTACCCGGGTGAGCGTTACCGATCAGGGGCCGGGTATTGATGAGGCACACCGCCAGTCGATCACCGAACCTTTCCGACGTCTCGACCAGCGCTACGGCGGCAGCGGCCTTGGGCTGAGCATCGTACAGCGTATCGTACAGCTCCATCATGGCCATTTAACGCTGGAGAACGGCGCTGCGGGCGGCCTCATCGCCAGCTGTTGGTTACCGGCGAAAATAGGATAAAAAAAAGCCCCGTTAAGGGGCTTTATACTGAAGTTAGTGCTTGTAGATGAACTCGACGCCTTCTTCGTCGTCTTCATCCCAGTCATCGTCCCAGTCTTCATCATCTTCTTCCGCTTCCAGCTCTTCGAGCTGCTGGCGGTGGTAGTCATCCCACATGAATTCGACTTTTTCAGGCTGTTTCGCCTCTTCTGCCTGAACAACCGGATTCTCGATGATAAAGGTCATCACATCCCAGCAGAGATCTTTCACGCCAACCTGGCTGGCGGCAGAGATCAGGTAGTACTTATCTTCCCAACCCATCGCTTCGGCAATCGCTTTAGCTTTCGCTTCAGCTTCCGCTTTATCCATCAGGTCGATCTTGTTAAATACCAGCCAGCGCGGTTTTTGCGCCAGTTTTTCACTGTATTTCTCCAGCTCACCGATAATGATACGGGCGTTTTCAACCGGATCGGAACCGTCGATTGGATCGATGTCGATGAGGTGCAACAGTACGCGACAACGCTCAAGGTGCTTCAGGAAGCGAATCCCCAGACCGGCGCCTTCTGCTGCCCCTTCAATCAGACCCGGGATGTCAGCGACCACGAAGCTCTTCTCGTTATCCATACGGACAACGCCCAGGCTCGGTACCAGCGTCGTAAACGGATAATCTGCCACTTTTGGTTTCGCCGCAGAGACCGCACGGATAAACGTCGATTTACCGGCGTTTGGCATACCCAGCATCCCCACATCCGCCAGCAGCATCAGTTCCAGTTGCAGGTCGCGCTTATCACCCGGGGTACCCATGGTTTTCTGACGCGGGGTACGGTTAACGGAAGATTTGAAACGGCTGTTACCCAGACCGTGCCAGCCGCCTTTCGCCACCATCAGGCGCTGACCGTGTTTGGTCATATCACCCATGGTTTCGCCCGTGCCCTGATCGATGACACGCGTACCTACCGGCACTTTGATCGTCACGTCTTTACCGCGTTTACCGGTACAGTCGCGGCTCTGGCCATTCTGCCCACGTTCGGCGCGGAAAGATTTTTCGAAACGGTAGTCGATCAGCGTGTTGAGGTTTTCATCCGCCTCCAGCCACACGTCGCCACCGTCCCCACCGTCACCGCCGTCAGGACCGCCACGAGGAATATATTTTTCACGGCGGAAGCTTACACAACCGTTACCGCCATCACCTGCCACGACCAGAATCGTCGCTTCATCAACAAACTTCATTTTACTCTCCGTAACTCATTCGCCTGAGCGGGGGACTATTACAACCGCTTCATTTTTGCGCCAACGCCCCCAGAGACGATGACCAATGGCGGAATACATCGCGCCCGCAACCACGACAAACGCACCGAGATAACCCAACAGGTTGAGCATCGGCTTGACGAAGACATCGGGCCAGGCCATTGATAACAAATCTGAAAATAACAGCGTAAACAGCGGGGTAAGCGTGATTAAGGCGCTAACCTGTGCTGCCTGCCAGCGCGCCATAGCTTCAGCCAGCGCGCCATAACCGACCAGCGTGTTCAGCCCACAAAAAATGAGGCACGCCAGTTGCCAGTCGCTGAGCTGGGTAATCACCCCCGGCTTAGCTAACGGCAATAATGCCAGTGTACACAAAGTGTACAGCAAAAAGAGGATCTGCTGTGAGGCAAGACGACGCAATAACACCTTTTGCGCGACGCCATAACTCACCCAGACCGTTGCTGCACCCACCCCAAAAATGACACCCCAGGTGTAATCCGTCAGGCGGGTAAAAATCTCGATCAGACTGGTGTTAAAGAACATCACCAGACCGCAAAGCAGCATGCTTGCCCCGATGATCTGCGTACCGCGCATCTTCTCCTTGAGGATGAATACGCTGGCGACCATCATGCCGACCGGTGATAGCTGACCAATCACCTGCGACGCTGTAGGGCTAAGATATTGCAGGGAAGAGCTGAACAGAATGAAGTTACCGAACAGACCGCCCGTCGCGATAGCCAGTAACACCAGCCAGCGCGGTTTTCGGAAGATGCGCAGCGGTGGCAGCTTACCTTTGACGGCCAGAATGGCGCCCAGGCCTATACTTGCCATCAGGAAGCGATAAAACACCACCGTGGGCGGTTCCATCACTTCCAGTACCTGCTTCATTGCAATTGGCAGCGCCCCCCAGCACATCGCGGTAGTGAGCGCCAAAAGAATACCAATGCCGGCCTGCTGCTTCATGCCCGTTTTCCCTACAGAAAATTTTCCGGGTTTCCAATGTAAAAAGCCCCGCAACACGTTGCGGGGCTTTAATCCGTTACCGGACCGAGAAAACCTTACTCAGCAACGATGCTGATGTATTTACGGTTGTTCGGGCCTTTAACTTCAAATTTCACTTTACCGTCTGCTTTAGCAAACAGAGTGTGGTCACGACCGCAACCTACGTTGGTACCCGCGTGGAACTTGGTGCCACGCTGACGAACGATGATGCTACCCGCCAGAACGGATTCGCCACCGAAACGCTTAACGCCCAGGCGTTTAGCTTCTGAATCGCGACCGTTACGTGTGGAGCCGCCAGCCTTTTTATGTGCCATTTAAATCTCTCCTCAGGTCTTAGGCGCTGATGCCAGTAATTTTCACATCAGTGAACCACTGACGGTGGCCCTGCTGCTTACGATAGTGTTTACGACGACGAAACTTAACGATTTTAACTTTCTCGCCACGACCGTGAGCAACAACTTCAGCTTTGATAACGCCGCCATCAACGAAAGGAACGCCGATTTTGACTTCTTCACCGTTTGCGATCATCAGAACTTCAGCGAACTCAACAGATTCGCCAGTTGCGATGTCCAGCTTTTCCAGGCGAACGGTCTGACCTTCGCTTACTCGGTGTTGTTTACCACCACTTTGGAAAACCGCGTACATATAAACTCCGCTTCCGCGCACATCCTCGTATGATTCAGAGTGCGCTATAAATATTCACAATAGGGCGCGAATATTACGCAAAACGCGAGCCTTTGACAAGTGCTACCATCAATACATGAAGAAAAAAAACACAACACGTACGGTAACGTTTATCTGAGCCATTTTTTCAGTACAATCAGCAATACTATTTATAAACCGAAACCCTTTGTGTACCCATCTCGTGTGGGATAAACAGGATAAAAAGCCCGGCTTTTGCGATGAATTTAGAAAAAATCAATGAGTTAACCGCGCAAGATATGGCGGGTGTGAATGCAGCAATCCTGGAGCAACTCAACTCTGACGTTCAGCTGATCAATCAGTTGGGCTATTACATCGTCAGCGGCGGCGGTAAACGTATTCGTCCGATGATTGCCATTCTGGCCGCACGCGCGGTTGGCTATCAGGGAAATGCCCACGTCACGATCGCGGCGCTGATCGAATTTATCCACACCGCCACCCTGCTTCATGACGATGTTGTGGATGAATCAGACATGCGTCGTGGCAAAGCCACCGCCAATGCCGCGTTTGGTAATGCGGCAAGCGTTCTGGTAGGGGATTTTATCTATACCCGAGCCTTCCAGATGATGACCAGCCTTGGCTCGCTGAAGGTGCTGGAAGTGATGTCAGAAGCCGTAAACGTTATCGCTGAAGGCGAAGTCCTACAGTTGATGAACGTCAACGACCCGGATATCACCGAAGAAAACTATATGCGGGTGATTTACAGCAAGACCGCACGTCTGTTTGAAGCCGCCGCGCAGTGCTCCGGCATTCTGGCAGGCTGTAGCGAAGCTCAGGAAAAAGGGCTTCAGGACTATGGCCGTTACCTCGGCACCGCGTTCCAGCTGATTGATGATTTGCTGGACTACAGCGCGGATGGCGAAACGCTCGGTAAAAACGTTGGCGATGACCTGAACGAAGGCAAGCCAACGCTGCCGCTGCTCCACGCGATGCGCAATGGCACACCAGAGCAGGCGAAAATGATCCGGGAGGCTATCGAGCAGGGAAATGGTCGCCATCTTCTGGAACCGGTACTGGAAACAATGGCCATCTGTGGTTCCCTTGAATGGACGCGTCAGCGTGCTGAAGAAGAAGCAGACAAAGCCATCGCCGCAATTCAGGTCATTCCCGACAGCCCATGGCGTGATGCGCTAATCGGCCTCGCGCACATCGCCGTCCAGCGCGACCGTTAATCCCCTCCTCATCTCCCTGCGATCTCGTAGGGAGGTTCCAGTACGCACCAATAAATTACATTTACGCGTAAGCTCATCAGGTTACAGGCCGTATGTATAAAGCCGTGCCTTATTCTGAATATTGCTTCTCGTAACATGAACTTTTTAGAACAGATGTTCGAAGTGAGTATAGTAATGCTGTCTTTTCACACGAAACGACGTGGACGATAACGAACACAAGGACAGCATTATGGATACAAAATTCATCGACTGGCATTCTGCTGACATTATTGCGGCACTGCGTAAAAAAGGGACATCGCTGGCTGCCGAATCACGTCGTCATGGGCTGAGCTCGTCGACGCTGGCAAACGCCCTGACCCGCCCATGGCCGAAGGGGGAACTGATTATTGCGACGGCGCTGGATACGCATCCGTGGGTGATATGGCCGTCACGCTATCACGATCCCATTACCCATGAATTTATCGACAGAACGCGCATGATGCGCCAGAGCAAAGCGAAGAAAGCACATCAGGACTGATGCACCCGGATTTACAGGAACAGCAATCCCCCGGCCTGTTATGGCAGGGGGGTGCCGGAACGATTACTCGCCCTTCACACGCTCGATATTCGCACCCAGCGCGCGCAGTTTGTCTTCAATACGCTCGTAACCACGATCGATGTGGTAGATACGATCGACGACGGTAGTCCCTTCTGCAATACAACCTGCCAGTACGAGGCTCGCAGACGCGCGCAGATCGGTCGCCATCACCTGCGCACCGGACAGTTTTTCAACGCCGTGGCAAATGACCGTGTTGCTTTCAATCTCAGCATGCGCACCCATACGGATCAGTTCCGGTACGTGCATGAAACGGTTTTCGAAGATAGTTTCCGTGATGAAGCCTGTGCCTTCGGCCACCAGGTTCAACAGGGTGAACTGTGCCTGCATATCCGTCGGGAATGCCGGATGTGGCGCAGTGCGCACGTTAACGGCTTTAGGACGCTGCCCGTGCATATCGAGGCTGATCCAGTCTTCACCAATTTCAATGTCCGCACCCGCATCGCGCAGTTTCGCCAGCACCGCATCCAGGGTATCCGGTTGTGCGTTACGACAAACAATCTTACCGCCAGAAATGGCAGCCGCTACCAGGAAAGTACCGGTTTCGATACGGTCTGGCAGTACGCGGTACACACCACCACCCAGACGTTCAACGCCTTCGATGGTGATACGGTCTGTGCCCTGCCCGCTGATCTTCGCCCCCAGCGCGACCAGGAAGTTCGCGGTATCCACGATTTCCGGCTCTCGGGCGGCGTTTTCGATGATGGTAGTGCCTTCTGCCAGCGTAGCAGCCGACATGATGGTTACCGTTGCGCCCACGCTCACTTTGTCCATGACAATGTGCGCGCCTTTCAGGCGACCATTGACGGACGCTTTAACGTACCCCTCTTCCAGCTTGATCTCCGCGCCCAGCTTTTCCAGACCGAAGATATGCAGGTCGACTGGACGGGCGCCGATAGCGCATCCGCCCGGCAGTGAAACCTGTCCCTGACCGAAACGCGCAACCAGCGGGCCAAGCGCCCAGATGGAAGCACGCATGGTTTTCACCAGCTCATACGGCGCTGAGAAGTTGTTCACGTTGCTGGCATCGATCCAGACGGAACCGTTACGCTCCACTTTGGTGCCCAACTGGCCGAGCAACTTCATGGTCGTGTCGATATCTTTCAGCTTCGGTACGTTCTGGATCTCTACCGGCTCTTCTGCGAGCAGCGCAGCGAAAAGAATGGGCAGCGCGGCGTTTTTAGCGCCAGAAATTGTGACTTCGCCCTGGAGACGCGTGGGTCCCTGTACACGAAATTTATCCATCGTTTGCTCTCTTATAAATTCAACCGTGCTGCGGGCGCTTCGCCCTCAGCTCAAAAACCGTTTAGTTTGCGATCGCGTGCCCACTCCTGTGGGGTGAACGCTTTAATCGACAGGGCGTGGATGCGGTTATCCGCAATGTATTCCATCAGCGGCGCGTACACAGCCTGCTGTTTCTTCACGCGACTCATTCCGTCGAACATCTCACCCACAGCAATAACCTGGAAGTGACTGCCATCGCCAGAGACGTGGGCTTCCTGAAGGGAGAGTGCATTCATCAGCACTGTCTGGATTTCATTATTTTCCATGGGGTCTACATCATCTGATAGTGAAAACAAGCTCAACATCTTAGAGCAAAGTGGCGCGGTCTTAAACAAGCAAAAAGCCCCGACGCGTAAACTGTCGGGGCTTTCGGAAGTAACGTACTGAAAAAGTTAGCGAGGTAATACGTCTTCAGGCAAATTGTAAAGCTGTGCAAGGGTTACGACATTATCGCTTACCCCCGTCAGGGTGACGCTACTCCCCTGCTTTTTGCCCGTGGCCACCAGGTGCGCCAGCAGGGCGATACCGGCGGTATCTACTCGCGTGACGCCATGGAGATCAATCAACGTCACGCCCTGCATCGCGTTATGGCGAGCGTCCCACAGCGGGTTAAGCAGATCCTGATCCAGCTCTCCCGTCAGCGTCAACGTCTCGCCGTCACGCGCCCAGCTAAGCTGCTGCGACATTACTTCTTCTCGTCCAGGGTAATTTTCTGACGAGAGATGGACTGAAGCTGAGCCGTCAGGCCATCGATGCCTTTGGTGCGCAGCAGATCGCTCCACTCGTTCTGTTTAGTGGTGATCATGCTGACGCCTTCAGCGATCATGTCGTACGCCTGCCAGTTTCCGGTCTGGCTGTTTTTACGCCACTGGAAGTCCAGGCGTACCGGTGGACGACCGTTTGGATCGATAATCGTCACGCGGATAGGAATGATGGTGGCATCGCCCAGCGGCTGTTCAGGAGCAATCTGATAGGTCTGCCCGTGGTACATCGCCAGCGCCTGGCCGTAAGCCTGTTTCAGGTATTCACGGAACGCCGCAAAGTAAGCCTCGCGCTGCGCCGGGGTCGCGTCTTTGTAGTAACGGCCCAGCACCAGTGCGCCCGCGTACTTGATCTGCACATACGGCAGCAGTTCCTGATCCACCACATCACGCAGATAATCAGGGTTAGCGCGGATTTTTGGCTGTTCGTTTTTAAGACGGTCGAAGGTTTTCTTCGCGGCCTCATCCATCAGTTTGTACGGGTTACTCTGATCCGCAGCGTGCGCCGCGGTTAGAGGGGCAATGACCAGCATGGCAACCATTAACAGTCGTTTAAACATGAATGACTTCTCCTGAAATTAATTCGTCGCGCCTGGCGTCGGTTCGACGTTGGTGTGGTCTTCACTCTGCGCAGGGGCATCGTCAGACTTTTTATCATCCCCTTTACTGTTGTAAAGGAACTGACCAATCATATCTTCCAGCACCATCGCTGACTTGGTATCCTGGATTACGCTACCGTCTTTAAGGATAGACGTTCCCAGCTCAGGATCTTCAAAACCAACGTTAAGGGCCAGATATTGCTCCCCCAGCAGGCCAGAGGTGCGGATAGAGAGCGAGCTGGTGTCAGGAATGTGGTTATAGCGTTCTTCGATATCCATTGCGACGCGCGGCAGATAGGTTTTCTCATCAAGCGTAATGTCAGCGACACGTCCAATAACGACGCCACCAATACGGACCGGTGAGCGCGCCTTCAGGCCGCCGATATTATCGAAAGTCGCGTAGACGCGATACGTCGGCTCGGTGCGAACAGAGGTGATGTCCGCCGCGCGCAGGCAGATAAACAGCGCGGCCAGCAGCGCCAGAAGCAAAAACACGCCAACCCAAATTTCATTTTTTCTCGTTTGCATGAACTCAATTCCCAAACATCAGTGCGGTGAGCACAAAATCCAGACCTAAAACGGCCAGCGACGAATGTACGACAGTACGCGTCGTTGCACGGCTAATGCCCGCCGACGTCGGAATGGCATCGTAACCATTAAACAACGCAATCCAGGTAACCGTCACAGCGAAAACCACGCTCTTGATCAGACAGTTCACCAGATCCATCCGCAGATCGATGGCGTCCTGCATGGCAGACCAGAAGAACCCGGCATCAATGCCTTTCCAGTTGACGCCAACCAGCGCGCCTCCCCAGATACCTACCGCCACAAAGAGGATAGTCAGTAACGGTAAGGAGATAACCCCGGCCCAGAAGCGCGGCGAGATCACCCGGCGCAGCGGATCGACCGCCATCATCTCCATACTGGAGAGCTGCTCTGTGGCGCGCATCAGGCCAATTTCAGCCGTCAGCGCTGATCCGGCACGCCCGGCGAACAGCAGCGCTGCTACAACCGGCCCGAGTTCACGCAGCAGCGAGAGCGCCACCAGCATGCCAAGGCTGGTTTCCGCGCTGTAGGTTGTCAGCACCAGATACCCCTGCAACCCCAGCACCATGCCAATAAACAGACCCGACACGATGATGATAAGCATCGACAGCACGCCGACGTTATAAAGCTGCCGCACCAGTAACGGCGCATGCTTGCGGAACTCCGGTTTGCCAACCAGCGCGTTGAACAACATTAATCCGGCACGCCCGAACGTACTGATGGTTTTTAGGCCACGGTGTCCAAGACCCGCCAACGCATTTAACAGCATGAGTGGATTAACTCCCTATTCCCAGTAAATCGTCATGATAGTCGCCCGCCGGATAGCGGAAAGGCACCGGCCCATCTGCGATACCGTCCAGGAACTGCCGCACGCGCGGATCGCCATTCTCCTGCAACGCCTGAGCGCTGCCGTGGGCGACGATCTTTTTGTCAGCCACAATATAGGCGTAATCAGCAATACTCAGCACTTCCGGCACGTCGTGGGAAACCACCACGCAGGTGACGCCAAGGGCGCTGTTCAGCTCCGAGATTAACTTCACCAGCACGCCCATGGTGATAGGGTCCTGCCCGACGAACGGTTCATCGAACATGATTAAATCGGGTTCCAGGGCAATAGCACGCGCCAGCGCGGCGCGGCGCGCCATCCCACCCGAGAGTTCGGACGGCATAAGTTTCGCAGCCCCCCGCAACCCCACAGCTTCGAGCTTCATCATCACCGTGCTGTGCAACAGCGCAGGAGGAAGATGGGTGTGCTCACGCAGCGGATAGGCCACGTTGTCAAATACGTTCATATCGGTGAACAGCGCACCCGACTGAAAGAGCATGCTCATCCGTTTGCGAACCGTGTAGAGGCGCGAGCGAGACATCTCCGGGACGTTTTCACCGTCGAAGAGAATTTCGCCGCTATCAGGGGGGATTTGCCCGCCGATAAGACGCAGCAACGTCGTTTTACCGATCCCTGACGGCCCCATGATGGCGGTGATTTTACCGCGCGGCACGGTCAGCGAAATATCATCAAATATCACCCGGTTGCCGCGAGAAAAACTGACGCCCCGGACATCGACTATATTCGCCATCGTTTGGCTCATTTATGGTTCCTTACTTACCTTGCTTCACTGCTGGCATGAAGCGTAAATCAGCCCTAAACCCCGCATTTTTACAGAATATTCACTATTGGGGTTAGCGAAAGCTGGCATTTGTTTTACTTTTCCGGCGCATAAAGTCAAAATTAGGAATTCGTCACGTCTCAGACTTCATCTGGCGCTAAAATTCGTGCGCAGTGGACCAGCGAGTATACCTGAAGAAAGGACTTTTGATGCTTTTAGCAACAGCACTGTTAATAATTGGTTTACTGTTGGTGGTCTACAGTGCTGACCGTTTGGTCTTTGCCGCATCCATTCTCTGTCGACTCATTGGCATGCCGCCCATCATTATTGGGATGACGGTGGTCAGTGTAGGCACATCGCTTCCTGAAATCATCGTTTCTGTTTCAGCCTCGTTGCATGGCCAGGTCGACCTCGCTATTGGCACTGCGATTGGCTCTAACATCGTCAATATCTTGCTGATTTTAGGCTTAGCCGCATTACTGCATCCATTTCGCGTACATTCCGATGTTTTGCGTCGTGAATTGCCGCTAATGTTAGTCGTCAGTCTGCTGGCAGGCTATGTGCTTTATGACGGGGTGCTGAGCGTCGGTGACGGTATATTCCTGCTCGCCCTGGCCGTGATCTGGTTGCTTTACAGCGTGAAGATCGCACGTCTGGCGGAAAAACAGGGTAATGATAGCCTCACGCGTGAGCATCTCGCCGAGCTGCCACGGGAAGGGACCTTACCCGTCGCCCTGCTGTGGCTGGGCGTCGCGCTGATCATAATGCCAATGGCCACGCGGATGGTGGTCGATAACGCGACGGTGCTGGCGAACGCGTTTGCGATGAGCGAACTGACAATCGGTCTGACGGTCATCGCCATCGGCACCAGCCTGCCAGAGCTGGCTACCGCCATCGCCGGGGCACGTAAAGGGGAAGATGATATCGCCATCGGCAATATCATTGGCTCGAATATTTTCAATATCGCGATCGTGACGGGGCTGCCAGCATTAATCTCACCGGGGCCGTTTAACCCTATGGTCTTCACGCGCGATTACGGTGTGATGCTACTGGTCAGCGTAATTTTCGCCCTGCTCTGCTGGCGGCGAAAAGAGCAGATCGGCAAAGGCGCGGGCGCGCTGCTGACGGGTGGATTTATCGTATGGCTGGCGATGCTGTACTGGCTCTCGCCACTTCTCTCTGGGTAAACGGAAACGCATTATGTCGCAAATAGAATTGCAGCCGGGTTTTGACTTTCAGAAAGCAGGCAAAGACGTTCTGGAGATTGAACGTGAAGGTCTGGCGCAGTTAGATCAGTACATTAATCAGGATTTTAGTCTGGCCTGTGAGAAGATGTTCTACTGCGCCGGTAAAGTCGTGGTGATGGGGATGGGCAAATCCGGCCATATCGGGCGCAAAATGGCGGCGACCTTTGCCAGTACCGGCACGTCGTCATTCTTCGTTCATCCCGGTGAAGCCGCGCACGGTGACCTCGGCATGGTTACGCCGCAGGACGTGGTTATTGCGCTGTCCAACTCCGGGGAATCGAATGAAATCCTGGCGTTGATCCCGGTGCTGAAGCGTCTGCACGTACCGCTGATTTGCATGACCAGCCGCCCGGAAAGCAGCATGGCGCGTGCGGCAGATATTCACCTGTGCGTGAAGGTGCCGAAAGAAGCCTGCCCGCTGGGGCTGGCGCCGACCTCCAGCACAACCGCCGCGCTGGTGATGGGCGATGCCCTTGCCGTTGCGCTGCTGGAAGCCCGCGGTTTTACGCCAGAAGATTTCGCCCTGTCTCACCCCGGCGGCGCGCTCGGGCGCAAACTGCTGCTGCGGGTCAACGATATTATGCACACCGGGGATGAGATCCCGCACGTCAGCAAAGAGGCCTCTTTGCGCGACGCGTTACTGGAGATTACCCGTAAAAACCTGGGCATGACGGTTATCTGCGACGATCTGATGAAAATTCAGGGCATTTTCACCGACGGCGACCTGCGCCGGGTATTCGATATGGGTGTGGATGTCCGAACGCTGGGCATCGCTGATGTAATGACACCAGGCGGGATCCGCGTCCGTCCGGGCACGCTGGCGGTAGATGTACTGAACCTGATGCAGTCCCGTCATATTACCTCAGTGATGGTTGCCGATGGCGACCAACTGCTGGGTGTGGTACATATGCATGATCTGCTGCGCGCTGGCGTAGTGTAATGAAGGATAAGACAATGAGTAATGCGGGTGCATCCCTTGCAACCTGTTATGGCCCGGTGAGCGCCCACATGATGGCAAAGGCGGAAAATATCCGCCTGCTGATCCTCGATGTGGATGGTGTGCTCTCCGACGGTCTGATTTATATGGGCAATAACGGCGAAGAGCTGAAAGCCTTTAACGTTCGCGACGGTTACGGTATCCGCTGTGCGCTCACGTCCGGTATTGAAGTTGCAATCATAACCGGGCGGAAAGCTAAACTGGTAGAGGATCGGTGTGAAACGCTGGGCATTACCCATCTCTATCAGGGGCAGTCTGATAAGATGGTAGCCTTCCGGGATCTGTTGGGAAAACTGGCCATTGCACCAGAGAATGTGGCATACGTCGGGGATGATTTGATCGACTGGCCAGTCATGGTGGAGGTGGGTCTGAGCATCGCCGTGGCTGACGCGCACCCGCTGCTGATCCCGCGTGCTGATTACGTTACCCATATTCACGGTGGCCGCGGCGCCGTCCGTGAAGTCTGCGATCTGCTTCTGCTGGCGCAGGGCAAGCTTGATGAGGCGAAAGGGCAATCGATATGAGTAAAACCAGACGTTGGGTTATCATTCTGCTTGCGCTTGTCGCCCTGGTACTGATTGGCGTAAACCTCGCTGACCGCGATGATACGCAAGCGGAAGTGGTTAACACGAGCGACCCGACCTATAAAAGCGATCACAGCGACACCGTGGTCTATAGCCCGGAAGGTGCGCTGAACTATCGCCTCGTTGCTCAGCATGTAGAATATTTTTCAGATGACGGTACTTCGTGGTTTACCCAACCGGTCATGACCACCTTTGATACGGACAAAGTGCCGACGTGGTCTATCAAGTCTGACCGGGCAAAACTGACAAATGACCGTATGCTTTACCTGTATGGTCACGTTGAAGTCAACGCCCTGACCGCTGACGCGCAACTGCGAAAAATTACGACGGATAACGCCCAGATCAACCTGGTCACCCAGGATGTCACGTCGCAGGATTTAGTCACCCTGTATGGCACAACATTTAATTCCAGCGGTTTAAGAATGCGCGGGAACTTACGCAGCAAAAACGCCGAGCTGATTGAAAAGGTTAGAACCTCCTATGAAATTCAAAACAAACAAACTCAGCCTTAAAGTTGTTATCGCCAGCGCGCTGCTGGCGGCCAGTCTTCCCGCGCTTGCTGTGACTGGCGACACCGAACAGCCGATTCATATTGAATCCGATACCCAGTCTCTGGATATGCAGGGTAACGTCGTCACCTTTACCGGCAACGTGGTCATGACCCAGGGCACCATCAAAATCAACGCCGACAAAGTGGTCGTTACCCGACCGGGCGGCGAGCAGGGCAAAGAGATTATCGATGGTTATGGCAACCCGGCCACCTTCTACCAGATGCAGGACAACGGCAAGCCGGTGAAAGGCCATGCCTCGCATATGCACTATGAACTGGCGAAGGATCTGGTCATCCTGACCGGTAATGCTTACCTGGAACAGCTGGACAGCAATATCAAAGGCGACAAGATCACTTATCTGGTGAAAGAGCAGAAAATGCAGGCCTCCAGTGAAAAAGGCAAACGCGTCACGACCGTTCTTGTGCCTTCGCAATTGCAGGACAAGAACAACGGCCAGGCTCCGGCACAGAAAAAGAGTAACTAATTCGTTATGGCAACTTTAACAGCAAAAAACCTCGCGAAAGCGTATAAGGGCCGCCGCGTCGTCGAAGATGTCAGTCTGACCGTCAACTCCGGCGAAATCGTGGGTTTGCTTGGCCCTAACGGGGCGGGTAAAACCACGACTTTCTACATGGTGGTGGGCATCGTCCCGCGTGACGCCGGCAACATCATCATCGATGATGAAGATATCAGTCTGCTGCCACTGCATGCCCGCGCGCGTCGTGGCATCGGCTATCTGCCGCAGGAAGCCTCTATCTTCCGCCGCTTAAGCGTGTTCGACAACCTGATGGCCGTGCTCCAGATCCGTGACGATCTGACCAGCGAGCAGCGCACTGACCGTGCGAACGAGCTGATGGAAGAGTTTCATATTGAACATCTGCGTGACAGCCTCGGTCAGGCGCTGTCCGGTGGTGAACGCCGCCGCGTTGAGATTGCGCGCGCGCTGGCAGCAAACCCGAAATTTATCCTCCTGGATGAACCGTTTGCGGGCGTTGACCCCATCTCCGTTATCGATATCAAACGTATTATTGAGCACCTGCGCGACAGCGGGCTTGGCGTGCTGATCACGGACCACAACGTTCGTGAAACGCTGGCCGTGTGTGAGCGCGCCTACATAGTGAGCCAGGGCCATCTGATTGCCCACGGTACGCCGCAGCAAATCCTCGAAGATGAGCATGTTAAGCGCGTGTACCTTGGGGAAGACTTCAGACTCTGATAGGGTAGAGGTTAAGTCACGCCGAACCGGAGAAAAACGCTCTGAACATGAAGCAAGGTTTGCAATTACGGCTCAGCCAGCAACTGGCCATGACGCCGCAGCTCCAGCAGGCAATCCGTCTGTTGCAGCTGTCCACGTTAGAACTCCAGCAGGAGCTCCAGCAGGCGCTGGACAGCAATCCGCTGCTGGAGCAAACCGATCTTCATGACGAGGTAGACGCTCAGCAGACGCAGGACACAGAAACGCTCGACTCCGTAGATGCGCTCGAACAGAAAGAGATGCCGGAGGAACTGCCGCTGGATGCCAGCTGGGATGAAATCTACACCGCGGGTACCCCTTCCGGGACGCGTGCAGATTACCAGGACGATGAACTCCCGGTCTACCAGGGCGAAACTACCCAGTCGCTTCAGGACTACCTGATGTGGCAGGTGGAGCTGACGCCTTTCTCCGATACCGATCGCGCCATTGCCACCTCGATTGTCGATGCCGTTGACGACACGGGCTATTTGACCGTGACGCTGGACGAGATTCTGGAAAGCATCGGCGATGACGAGATTGAACTGGAAGAGATCGAAGCCGTCCTGAAACGCGTTCAGCGTTTCGACCCGATTGGCGTCGCCGCGAAAGATCTGCGCGACTGCCTTCTGATCCAGCTTTCGCAGTTTGCCAAAGAGACACCGTGGATTGATGAAGCCCGGCTCATCATCAGCGAGCATCTGGATTTGCTGGCAAATCACGACTTCCGCACCCTGATGCGCGTCACGCGCCTCAAAGAAGAGGTGCTGAAGGAAGCGGTGAATCTGATCCAGTCACTCGATCCGCGTCCGGGGCAATCTATCCAGACCAGCGAACCGGAATACGTTATTCCTGATGTGCTGGTGAGAAAACACAATGGCCGCTGGGTCGTTGAACTGAACGCCGACAGCATTCCTCGCCTGCAAATCAACCAGCAATACGCCTCCATGTGCACCAGCGCCCGTAACGACGCTGATAATCAATACATTCGCAGCAACCTTCAGGAAGCACGCTGGTTGATTAAGAGTCTGGAAAGCCGTAATGACACGCTGCTGCGCGTCAGCCGCTGTATTGTCGAACAGCAGCAGGCATTCTTTGAGCAGGGCGAAGAGTTTATGAAACCGATGGTGCTGGCGGACATCGCCCAGGCCGTCGAGATGCATGAATCAACCATTTCCCGCGTGACCACGCAGAAGTATCTGCACAGCCCACGCGGTATTTTTGAGCTTAAGTATTTCTTCTCCAGCCACGTGAACACCGAAGGCGGCGGCGAAGCCTCGTCAACAGCTATTCGCGCACTGGTGAAGAAGTTGATCGCCGCGGAGAACCCCGCGAAGCCACTCAGTGACAGTAAGTTAACCACCATGCTGTCCGATCAGGGTATTATGGTGGCACGCCGTACTGTCGCGAAGTATCGAGAGTCTTTATCCATTCCGCCGTCTAACCAGCGTAAACAACTGGTTTGACACAACCGATAAGGAAGACACTATGCAGCTCAATATCACCGGACATAACGTCGAAATTACTGAGGCTTTACGCGATTTTGTAAACGCTAAGTTCGCGAAACTCGAGCAGTATTTCGAGAGGATCAACCAGGTCTATGTTGTGTTGAAAGTGGAGAAAGTGACGCATATCTCGGATGCGACCCTGCACGTCAACGGAGGGGAACTTCATGCCAGTGCGGAAGGGCAAGACATGTACGCGGCTATCGACGGCTTGATTGATAAGCTTGCGAGACAGCTCAATAAACATAAAGATAAACTGAAACAACACTAATTGTCCGGGCAGTTAACGGGTGCAGGACGGCCTGTTGTGAAACACAACAGGCCATTTGTACAGTTAGCGCTTAGGTGAAATTATGATAAACAACGATTCCGCTCTTCAACTGAGCAATGTCCTTAACCAGGATTGTACCCGCAGTGGCGTTCACTGCCAGAGCAAAAAACGTGCGCTGGAAATCATCAGTGAGCTGGCCGCAAAACAGCTGGGTCTGCCGCCGCAGATCGTGTTTGAAGCCATTCTGACCCGTGAAAAAATGGGCAGTACCGGCATCGGCAATGGCATTGCGATCCCGCATGGCAAGCTGGAAGAAGATACGCTGCGTGCCGTGGGGGTGTTTGTGCAACTGGAAACGCCTATCGCTTTTGACGCCATCGATAACCAGCCTGTGGATCTGCTCTTCGCGCTGCTGGTTCCTGCCGATCAGACCAAAACCCACCTGCACACGCTGTCGCTGGTTGCCAAACGTCTGGCGGATAAAACCATTTGTCGTCGACTGCGCTCAGCTCAAAGTGATGAAGAGCTTTATCAAATTATCACTGAAGCAGAAGGCAATCAGGATGAGGCATAATCGGGAAAGGGCCTTCAGAACGGCTGCCCTGAGGAGAAACGGAACATGGTGCTGATGATCGTCAGCGGTCGTTCGGGGTCCGGGAAGTCCGTGGCCCTGCGCGCGCTGGAAGACATGGGATTTTACTGCGTAGATAACCTGCCGGTAGTGCTGTTACCCGATCTGGCGCGGACGCTGGCGGACAGACAAATCTCTGCCGCCGTCAGTATTGACGTGCGTAACATGCCGGAATCGCCGGAAATCTTCGAGCAGGCAATGAACAGCCTGCCGGAATGCTTCTCGCCTCAGCTCTTGTTCCTGGATGCTGACCGCAACACGCTGATCCGCCGTTACAGCGATACACGTCGTTTGCATCCGCTCTCGAGTAAAAATCTTTCGCTGGAAAGCGCCATCGATAAAGAGAGCGATCTGCTTGAGCCGCTGCGTTCCCGGGCCGACCTGATTGTCGACACTTCAGAAATGTCCGTCCACGAGCTGGCGGAAATGCTGCGTACTCGCTTACTCGGCAAGCGCGAGCGCGAACTGACGATGGTGTTTGAATCCTTCGGCTTTAAGCACGGTATCCCTATCGATGCGGATTACGTTTTTGATGTGCGTTTCCTGCCGAACCCACACTGGGATCCGAAACTGCGTCCGATGACCGGTCTGGATAAGCCGGTGGCGGCGTTCCTCGACCGACACACAGAAGTACACAATTTTATCTACCAGACGCGAAGCTACCTTGAGCTATGGTTACCTATGCTGGAGACAAACAATCGTAGCTACCTGACGGTGGCGATTGGCTGTACCGGCGGTAAACATCGTTCGGTCTACATTGCCGAACAGCTGGCCGATTACTTCCGCTCACGCGGGAAGAACGTTCAGTCCCGTCATCGCACGCTGGAAAAACGCAAAACATGACCGTAAAACAGACCGTCGAAATCACCAATAAGCTGGGCATGCATGCGCGCCCGGCGATGAAGCTGTTTGAACTGATGCAGGGTTTTGATGCTGAGGTGCTGCTGCGCAACGATGAGGGAACCGAGGCAGAAGCCAACAGCGTGATTGCGCTGCTGATGCTGGATTCTGCCAAAGGCCGCCAGATTGAAGTTGAAGCCACCGGCCCGCAGGAAGAAGAAGCGCTGGCGGCAGTGATTGCCCTGTTTAACGCCGGGTTTGACGAAGATTAACGTTCGCCACGTCGGCGGGTAGCGCTGCGCTTACCCGCTTTACATAAGATTATTTCGCTCCATAAACCCTTCCCCACCCAGCTGACGCATCTGGCGCATAATCCACGCCTGGCGGCTTCGCACGTAGCCTGACGGCGCGCTGGCCTTAAAACGCAGCGGGTTCGGCAGCACGGCGGCAAGCAGTGCCGCTTCGGACATAGTCAGCCTGCTGGCGGGCTTGCCAAAATAGCGCTGCGATGCCGCTTCGACGCCAAACACGCCGTCACCAAACTCCGCGATATTCAGGTAAACAGTCAAAATGCGTTTTTTGCTCCACACCGTCTCGACGCCCAGCGTCAGCCCGGCCTCCAGCCCTTTTCTCACCCAGCTGCGACCGTCCCATAAGAACAGGTTTTTTACCGTCTGCTGGGAAAGCGTCGACGCACCGCGGACGCGGTTTTCATGACGTTCATTATGATCCAGCGCCTTCTCGATAGCCGCCACGTCAAAACCCCAGTGCTCCGGGAATTTCTGATCTTCTGCCGCAATGACCGCCAGCCCCATCCACGGGGAGATTTCATCCATGCCGACCCAGTCTGAGTGGGCAACATAGCCAAAATCACCCGAGAGCCAGGCGCTAATCTGCCGCTCTGCCATCACGGCCGAGAACGGGACGGGCAGGATGCTGAACAGCGCAATGCCTCCGCCCCAAAAAACGGCCAGGACCAGCACAATACGCAGCAGGATCCGTTTTAACCACCCGCCAGGGGATAATTTACGGCTCATTCGGTAAGAACCAGCACTCTGTCCACCAGCTTTTCAATGCCTGCAGCAGCCTCGGCAATGTTCTGCGCCAGCATATACGCCGGCGTGGTGACGATTTTATTGTCCTCATCCACCACAATGTCGTCTACCGGACATGGCACATGTTCGCCGCCCATATCTTCGACAATTTCAGCAGTATCAATGTCGGTTCCGATCGTGAGCCGCAGCGGGAAATCAAAAATCTTCGGCAGCATGGCTGGCGCAATGCAGATAAAGCCCTGCGGCTTACCTGCCGCATGCATCGCCAGCGATAGCGCTTTTAAGTCGGGCTCGACCTGACACGCCGCGCCTTGCGATGCAAACGTGCTCAGGTTTTTCGCCGCGCCAAAGCCGCCCGGCACGATGAGCGCATCTAGCTCAGCAGCATCGGCCTGTACCAGCGGATGAATATCCCCGCGCACAATACGCGCCGCTTCAATCAGCACGTTACGGCTTTCCGCCATTGGCTCGCCGGTAAGATGATTAACCACGTCTGCCTGCGTTTTATCCGGAGCGAAGCAGATAACGTCGGCCCCCTGGCGCGATAATGCCAGCAGCGTTAATACGGTTTCATGTATCTCTGAACCATCGTAAACGCCACATCCGCTCAGCACGACACCCACTTTCTTCATTCTGACGATCCTTCTATGCAACTCGCTGAAGCACATTAAAAATTCTGATTAAAACGCTATGCTTCACACATTTCACTGATTCATGTAACAAACTGTTTAAGATTTGCTATCTTATCTGCGTGCGGCCTTAATTTTCAGGCGGCGTCCATGCGAAAACAACCCATAAAAATCAGGCGCAGCCACGATTTCCCTGGTGTTGGCGCAGTATTCGCGCACCCCGGTATAGCCGGGGTCATTTTTTTCGGGATTCTACCCAGGCTTTCAGCACTGCCACATCGTTTTGCCACTCTTGTTTCATCTCTTCAACCCAATCACCTACGTTATCTTCCCAGGCAGGTAAATCAGGCGACTGAATCTGTTGGCCCAGCTGCTGGAGATGGCGTAACCCGACTGAACCAGCTGCGCCTTTGATTTTATGTCCCTCTTCGACGATGCCCTTCTGGTCACGCGCCGTCAGGTTGGATTCGAGCACGTTCAGATAGCCCGGCATCATTTTTTCGAACACGGCCAGGCCATCGGTGATCAGTTTGGGTCCCACCAGATCGATATACTGCTCCAGCATGGCGGTATCCAGTATCGTTTGGGTTTTAGCGCTATCAACAGACGTCATGGTGCTCTCCTCTTCATCACAGGTATCCCAGAACTTCTTGATCATCGCCGTCAGGGCAGGTACTGCCAGCGGCTTGCTGAGCACGTCGTCCATACCGGCCTCGAGGTACTCTTTTTTATCTTTCAACACGTTTGCGGTCAACGCAACCAGCGGCGGCAGCTCGTCAGGAGCATATTTGTGCGTCAGCTCGCGGGAGATATCCAGCCCGGTCATGTCCGGTAGCTGAATATCGAGCAGCACCAGGTCGTACTCGCCCGGCGTGAACATCTCCAGCGCGGCTTTGCCGGTCATCGCGACATCCACGCTGTTACCGAGTTTTTCCAGTACCGACCGGGCGACAATGACGTTCAGCTCAATATCTTCAACCAGCAGGACGTGCAGGGCTGGAAGCGGCATATCATCGTTCTCAAACGTATCTTCCACTTCTTCAGCAACAGCAGGGGCGTGGACGGTAAGCGTAAAGGTGGAGCCTTTACCCGGCTGGCTGGCAACGGTGATATCCCCACCCATACTTTTCGCCAGACGTTTCGACACCGCCAGGCCAATGCCCGTGCCGGTCGCCGGTTTACCGCCGTGGCTGTCTTTAACCTGATAATACATGGCGAAGATCTTATCCTGCTCATCCTGAGGAATGCCGATACCCGAGTCCTCAACTTCAAAGTGCAGCATGTCCCCCTCATCATAGCGAATGCGCACCGCAACCCGTCCCTTCTGGGTAAACTTCACGGCGTTGCTGATGAGATTCCACAGGATCTGACGCAGACGCGTGCCGTCCGTCACCACTTTATGCGGCAGCGGCAGCGTCGGTTCCATCACGAAGCTCAACCCTTTCTGCTGGGCCTGCAAACCTGACAGGTTCTCCAGGTCCGCGAGGAAGCCGGTAAAATCAACCGGCTGGTTGTCGAGCTGAACCTTACGGCGCTCCATCTTATCCATGTCGATAATATCATTGAAGATATTGCCCAGCGTGACCGCCGAAACGTGGATCGTTTTGAGGTATTTTTCCTGCTCGCTGGTCAGGTCGGTATCCAGCAGAATACGGCTCAGCCCCACGATACCGTTTAGCGGCGTACGAAGCTCATGGCTGATGGTGGAGATGAAGGTTGTTTTATCCCGGCTGGCGCGCTCCAGCGCATCCTGATATCGCTTACGCTCGGTGATATCACGGCCAAAGCCCATCAGACCATGACGTTTACCCACCCGATCGTAATAAGGCACTTTGCGGATTTCAAAGCAGGCTTTGCGCCCGTCGGGATAATCCAGCCACTGCTCATAGGTCAACGAGACGTTATGACGGAAGACCTTTTCATCTGTCTCCATCACTTTTGCCGCCGCCTCTTCGGAATAGACATCCTGAGGTTTCAGGTGTATCAGCTGCTTTTCGCTTTTCCCGGTCAACAATTCCATGGCCCGGTTACAGCCGGAGAACTCTTTATCTTCATTACGGTAGAACACCAGATCCGGCGACGCATCGAGGAACGAGCGCAGGAAAGAGGATTGCTGTTCAAGCTGGATCTGCGTGACCTCACGCTCTTTCATCTCAATTTTCAGCTGCTCCAGCGTGGTCTGACGCTCGGCTTCCGCCTTCTCACGGTCTGAAATTTCCTGATTCAGCTGGGCAATGTTGTCCTTGAGCTGAACGTTGAGTTTAAGATCGCGCTCGCGCATCTCTTCCAGCTTATCCACCAGTTTCGATAAACGCTGTCGGGACTCTTCCAGCTGCTCAACCACCACGGAGAGGAAATAGACCGCCCATGGGGTGATCAGCAGGCCAAAGAAAATAGAGCGGATCACGTCGATGCTCTCGACCTGACCATGCAGAACCATGGTCACGGCCATTTGCACGACGATGGCCAGAACGACCAGCGCCAGCGCCAGCAGCATGGAAAAACGCACCAGCCCGAGCTTCATCATCAGGTCGACGTAGTACTGGGCCAGCATTCGAATTTGCTTCATAGAGGATCCCTTCACGACTTTATCGCTCAATAATACTCAAATTCACGGCGAGGCGTTGAAGGTTGTGAGAAAAAGTGCGGCGTGAAACAGGAGATTAGCCTCGCCCCCGGGCAAGCGGGAGCGAGGAAGAAGGTTTATCAGGAGCGTTTTAGCAGCATCCAGAGGCTGATCAGGAAGAAACTGGCGCTCGGCAACAGCGCGCCGATAATTGGCGGAATGCCATACACCAGCGTCAGCGGACCAAAAATCTGATCGAGGACGTAGAACACGAAACCAAAGCTGATACCTGTTACCACGCGAACCCCCATCGGCACGCTACGTAGCGGTCCAAAGATGAACGACAGCGCCATCAGCATCATCACCGCCACGGACAGCGGCTGGAAGATTTTGCTCCACATGTTGAGCTGGTAACGCCCCGCATCCTGCCCGCTCGATTTCAGATACTTCACGTAGTTATGCAGACCGCTGATGGAGAGCGCATCGGGGTCAAGCGCCACGACGCCGAGCTTGTCCGGCGTCAGGTCGGTTTTCCAGGTACCGCTAACGGTCTGCGAACCGGTGATCTGTTTCGGGTTAGTCAGGTCAGATTCATCAACCTGGGATAACCGCCACAGCTTGTTGTTTGCATCAAATTTAGCAGAGGCGGCATAACGCACTGACTGCAAACGACGATCGTTATTGAAAGCATAGATACTCACGCCACCCAGCTCGTCATCCCCTTTCACGCGTTCGATATAGACGAAGTTCTGGCCATCTTTCGCCCATAATCCCTGCTGCGTGGAGAGCAGAGAACCGCCGTACATCGCCTGAGCACGGTAGTTACGCGCCATCTGTTCGCCCTGCGGCGCGACCCATTCGCCGATCGCCATGGTCAGCAGCACCAGCGGGATCGCGGTTTTCATCACCGACAGCGCAACCTGCATACGGGTAAAGCCCGATGCCTGCATCACCACCAGTTCGCTACGCTGAGCCAGCATCCCCAGGCCCAGCAGCGCACCCAGCAGGGCCGCCATCGGGAAGAAGATCTGTACATCTTTTGGTACGCTGAGCAGGGTGTACATCCCGGCGCCCAACGCGTCGTAACTCCCCTGCCCGGCTTTTTTCAGCTGGTCGACAAATTTGATAATGCCCGAGAGCGACACCAGCATGAACAGGGTCATCATGATGGTGGTAAAAATTGTTTTACCGATATAGCGGTCAAGTACGCCAAACGCCTGCATTAGATGGCTCCTTTACGCGTAAACCGGGCACGAAGACGACGCACAGGCACCGTGTCCCACAAGTTGAGTCCGACTGCCAGCAGCAGATACAAACCATTCACGACCCAGGTCCAGATCATCGGGTCAATTTTACCTTTCCCGCCGTTAGACTTGATTGAGGTTTGCAGCAGGAAGAACACCAGATACAGCAGCATCGCTGGCAGCATCGACAGCACGCGGCCCTGACGCGGGTTCACCACGCTCAGCGGCACTACCATCAGCGCCATCATAAATACGGTGAATACCAGCGTGATACGCCAGTGCAGTTCAGCACGCGCACGATCGGTATCAGTATTCATTAAGGTGCGCATATCCATCTGCTCAGTATCCGTTGGATCGAGCGCGACGGCCTGGTGACCAATGATGGCCTGGTAGTTCTGGAAATCGGTGATACGGAAGTCACGCAGCATAGCCGTGCCTTCGAAACGCGTTCCTTTGTTCAGCGTGACAACCTGAGAGCCGTCTTTACGCTGCGCCAGCTGACCGGAGTCCGCCACTACCACAGAAGGGCGAGCGTTACCTTTCGGGCGCAGTTGAGCAAGAAACACGTCATTGAAGCGGCTGCCATCGACGCTTTCGATAAACAGCACGGAGTTACCGTCGGTCGCCTGCTGGAACTGCCCCTGCGCCAGCGCCGCCAGCCCCGGGTTAGCTTTTGCTTCCGCCAGCACCTCATCCTGATGACGGGACGAGGTCGGCCCCGCCCACATGACGTTAACCGCGGCAACAATGCCCGTAAACAGCGCCAGCACCATGGCTGCCTTTACCAGTACGGCCTTACTGAGGCCGCAGGCATGCATCACGGTAATTTCACTTTCGGTATAGAGCTTACCCAGGGTCATCAGCAGACCAAGGAACAGGCTTAACGGCAGGATAAGCTGCGCCATTTCCGGCACGCCAAGCCCGAGCAGGGAAAGCACCAGATTCGTTGGGATTTCGCCATCAACTGCCGCGCCGAGGATCCTGACCAGCTTCTGACAGAAAAAGATCAGAAGGAGGATAAAGAGGATCGCCAGTTGGCTCTTCAGCGTCTCCCGAACCAGATATCTTATGATTATCACTTTAAATACGCCCGTTAAAACTCGTCTTATGCAGGAATTTAGCTTGTTTCATGGCTTAAACGTCATTTATTCTCTTGAGTCGTCGAAATCATCGCTAAGATTAAAAAACCCGGCGGATTCGCGCTTCATGACATTTATTGACGTGTCGAAACCGTAGTAACGTAAGATTAACACGAAGTCACCACAACGGCGGACATGAGTTACGAAAGGTTTCAATTCTATCCGTAGCCGCCGCCGTTGTCTTTAAGATTCAGGAGCGTAGTGCATGGAGTTCAGTGTAAAAAGCGGTAGCCCGGAGAAACAGCGGAGTGCCTGCATCGTTGTGGGCGTCTTTGAACCACGCCGACTCTCCCCGATCGCCGAGCAACTCGATAAAATCAGCGACGGCTATATCAGCGCCCTGCTGCGCCGTGGCGAACTGGAAGGCAAACCAGGGCAGACCCTGTTGCTGCACCACGTTCCGAACGTCCTGTCCGAGCGTATTCTGCTGATTGGCTGCGGTAAAGAACGTGAGCTTGATGAGCGCCAGTACAAGCAGGTTATTCAGAAGACCATTAATACACTGAATGATACTGGTTCGATGGAAGCCGTCTGCTTCCTCACGGAGCTGCACGTTAAGGGCCGCAACACGTACTGGAAAGTACGCCAGGCCGTCGAAACCGCAAAAGAGAGCCTCTACAGCTTTGATCAGTTGAAGACCACCAAAAGCGAGCCGCGTCGCCCGCTGCGTAAAATGGTCTTTAACGTGCCAACCCGTCGCGAGTTGACCAGCGGCGAGCGCGCCATTCAGCACGGTCTGGCGATTGCTGCCGGTATTAAAGCGGCAAAAGATCTTGGCAATATGCCGCCAAACATCTGTAACGCCGCGTACCTGGCGTCACAGGCGCGCCAGCTGGCTGACGCCTACAGCAAGAACGTCATCACCCGCGTTATCGGCGAACAGCAGATGAAAGAGCTGGGGATGCACTCTTATCTGGCGGTCGGTAACGGCTCCCAGAACGAATCCCTGATGTCGGTCATCGAATACAAAGGCAATCCGTCTGAAGACGCGCGTCCGATCGTACTCGTTGGCAAAGGGCTGACCTTCGACTCCGGCGGTATCTCCATCAAGCCTTCAGAAGGCATGGATGAGATGAAGTACGACATGTGTGGCGCGGCGGCGGTTTACGGCGTCATGCGCATGGTCGCGGAACTTCAGTTGCCCATCAACGTGATCGGCGTGCTGGCGGGCTGCGAAAACATGCCTGGCGGCCGCGCTTATCGCCCGGGTGATGTGCTGACTACCATGTCCGGCCAGACCGTTGAAGTGCTGAACACCGACGCCGAAGGCCGTCTGGTGCTGTGCGACGTGCTGACCTACGTTGAGCGTTTCGAACCTGAAGCGGTTATCGACGTAGCTACCCTGACCGGCGCCTGCGTGATTGCGCTGGGGCATCACATCACCGGCCTGATGTCGAACCACAATCCGCTGGCGCATGAGCTGATCGGCGCGTCCGAGCAGGCTGGCGACCGCGCATGGCGTCTGCCGCTGGGGGACGAGTTCCAGGAACAGCTGGAGTCTAACTTCGCGGACATGGCGAACATTGGTGGTCGTCCTGGCGGCGCAATTACCGCAGGCTGCTTCCTGGCGCGCTTCACCCGCAAGTACAACTGGGCGCACCTGGACATTGCGGGGACCGCATGGCGCTCCGGTAAAGCCAAAGGCGCGACCGGACGTCCGGTGGCGCTGCTGTCGCAGTTCCTGCTCAATCGCGCGGGTTTTAACGGCGACGAGTGATGAAAAACGCCGGGTAGCGGCTTCGCCTTACCCGGCCTACAACGTCACTCAACCGTAGGCCGGGTAAGCGTAGCGCCACCCGGCTTTGCATTTAAATCCACGACAAGAAACCCCATATATGAAGAATGCAACGTTCTACCTTCTGGACAATGACACCCATCAGGATGGCCTCAGCGCCGTTGAACAACTGGTGTGTGAAATTGCCGCAGAACGTTGGCGCGCAGGTAAACGCGTCCTGATTGCCTGTGAAGATGAGCAGCAGGCGATTCGTCTGGATGAAGCGCTATGGGCGCGCCCGCCGGAGAGTTTTGTTCCGCATAACCTGTCGGGCGAAGGTCCACGCGGCGGGGCACCGGTGGAGATTGCCTGGCCGCAAAAACGCAACAGCAGCGCGCGCGACATTCTCATTAGCCTGCGGACAGACTTTGCAGATTTTGCCACCGCTTTCACAGAAGTGGTAGACTTTGTCCCTTACGAAGAATCTTTGAAACAGCTGGCGCGCGAACGCTACAAAGCGTACCGCCTGGCCGGTTTTAACCTGAATACGGCAACCTGGAAATAATGGAAAAGACATATAACCCACGCGATATCGAACAGCCGCTTTACGAGCACTGGGAACAGCAGGGCTATTTCAAGCCTAACGGCGACGAAAGCAAAGAGTCCTTCTGCATCATGATCCCGCCGCCGAACGTCACCGGCAGTTTGCATATGGGGCATGCTTTCCAGCAGACCATCATGGATACCATGATCCGCTACCAGCGTATGCAGGGTAAAAACACCCTGTGGCAGGCGGGGACTGACCACGCGGGTATCGCGACCCAGATGGTGGTTGAGCGTAAAATTGCCGCTGAAGAGGGTAAAACCCGCCACGACTACGGTCGCGACGCGTTTATCGACAAAATCTGGCAGTGGAAAGCGGAATCCGGCGGCACTATTACCCGTCAGATGCGCCGTCTCGGCAACTCCGTGGACTGGGAGCGTGAGCGCTTCACCATGGACGAAGGCCTGTCCAACGCCGTGAAAGAAGTCTTCGTGCGCCTGTACAAAGAAGACCTGATTTACCGTGGCAAACGCCTGGTCAACTGGGACCCGAAACTGCGTACCGCCATCTCTGACCTGGAAGTGGAAAACCGCGAGTCTAAAGGCTCCATGTGGCACATCCGCTACCCGCTGGCCGACGGTGCAAAAACCGCAGACGGTAAAGATTACCTGGTGGTGGCGACCACCCGTCCGGAAACCCTGCTGGGCGATACCGGCGTGGCCGTTAACCCGGAAGATCCGCGCTATAAAGATCTGATCGGCAAATTTGTGGTGCTGCCGCTGGTGAACCGCCGTATTCCGATTGTGGGCGACGAACACGCCGACATGGAAAAAGGCACCGGCTGCGTGAAAATTACCCCGGCACACGACTTTAACGACTATGAAGTCGGTCGTCGTCATCAACTTCCGATGATCAACATTCTGACCTTCGACGGCGATATCCGCGAAAGCGCAGAAGTGTACGACACCAAAGGCAACGAATCCGACGTTTATTCCAGCGACATCCCGGCTGAGTTCCAGAAGCTGGAGCGCTTTGCCGCGCGTAAAGCCGTCGTAGCCGCCGTGGACGCGCTCGGCCTGCTGGAAGAGATTAAACCTCACGATCTGACCGTGCCGTACGGCGACCGTGGCGGCGTGGTTATCGAGCCAATGCTGACCGACCAGTGGTACGTGCGTGCCGACGTGCTGGCGAAACCGGCTGTGGAAGCGGTTGAGAACGGCAGCATTCAGTTCGTGCCGAAGCAGTACGAAAACATGTACTTCTCCTGGATGCGCGATATTCAGGACTGGTGTATCTCCCGTCAGCTGTGGTGGGGTCACCGTATCCCGGCGTGGTACGACAATGAAGGCAACGTCTACGTTGGCCGCACCGAAGAGGAAGTGCGTCAGGAAAACAACCTGGGCGCTGACGTTGCGCTGCGCCAGGACGAAGACGTGCTGGATACCTGGTTCTCCTCCGCGCTGTGGACCTTCTCGACCCTCGGCTGGCCGGAAAATACCGACGCGCTGCGTCAGTTCCACCCAACCAGCGTGATGGTCTCCGGCTTCGACATCATCTTCTTCTGGATCGCCCGCATGATCATGATGACCATGCACTTCATCAAAGACGAAGATGGCAAGCCGCAGGTTCCGTTCCATACCGTTTACATGACCGGCCTGATCCGCGACGACGAAGGCCAGAAGATGTCCAAATCCAAGGGTAACGTTATCGACCCGCTGGACATGGTTGATGGTATCTCTCTGGAAGAGCTGCTGGAAAAACGTACCGGCAACATGATGCAGCCGCAGCTGGCGGAGAAAATCCGCAAGCGTACCGAGAAGCAGTTCCCGAACGGGATCGAATCTCACGGTACCGACGCCCTGCGCTTCACCCTGGCGGCGCTGGCCTCCACCGGTCGTGACATCAACTGGGATATGAAGCGTCTCGAAGGTTACCGTAACTTCTGTAACAAGCTGTGGAACGCCAGCCGCTTCGTGTTGATGAACACCGAAGATCAGGATTGCGGCTTTAACGGCGGCGAAATGACCCTGTCTCTGGCAGACCGCTGGATCCTGGCGGAATTTAACCAGACGGTGAAAGCGTTCCGCGACGCGCTGGACAGCTACCGCTTCGACATCGCGGCAGGCATCCTGTACGAATTCACCTGGAACCAGTTCTGTGACTGGTATCTGGAGCTGGCGAAGCCGGTCATGAACGGCGGCACTGAGGCGGAGCTGCGCGGTACGCGTAATACGCTGATTACCGTTCTGGAAGGTCTGCTGCGCCTTGCGCACCCGATCATTCCGTTCATCACCGAAACCATCTGGCAGCGCGTGAAGGTAATTGCCGGTATAAACGCCGATACCATCATGCTCCAGCCGTTCCCGGCATTCGACGCCGCGAAAGTGGATGAAGCCGCGTCTGCGGATACCGAGTGGCTGAAACAGGCGATCGTTGCGGTACGTAACATCCGCGCGGAAATGAACATCGCTCCGGGTAAACCACTGGAGCTGCTGCTGCGCGGTTGCAGCGAAGCTGCCGTTCGTCGCGTCACCGAGAACAATACCTTCCTGAAAACCATGGCGCGTCTGGAAAGCATCACCGTGCTGCCTGCCGATGATAAAGGTCCGGTTTCCGTGACCAAAATTATCGACGGCGCGGAGCTGTTGATCCCGATGGCGGGCCTGATCGACAAAGACGCTGAGCTGGCTCGTCTGGCGAAAGAAGTGGCGAAAGTCGACGTGGAAATCGGCAAAATCGAAAGCAAACTGGCGAACGAAGGCTTTGTGGCCCGCGCGCCGGAAGCGGTCATCGCCAAAGAGCGTGAGCGTCTGGTTGCCTTCGCCGATGCGAAGACCAAACTGATCGAGCAGCAGGCGGTTATCGCAGCCCTGTAATGCTTTTACCCCTTACGCTTCAGGGCGTAAGGGGTATCCTTCCTGAAAACTCCTCGCTTGCACTCCCCTTTCTGCGGTGCTATTAACAGCAGTTGTGTGTCAATTTTTGTCATGAGTAATGCTATGAGCGTGATTACCCCCGTCGCGACGACAATGCGTCGGATCACTGAGCAGGACAACCCGGCTATCGCCGCCGTTATCCGCACGGTATCGGCCGAATATGGCCTGACCGCCGACAAAGGCTACACCGTGGCCGATCCCAATCTGGACGAACTTTTTCAGCTGTACAGCCAGCCGGGCCATGCCTATTGGGTCATCGAGCAGGACGGCCAGGTCGTGGGCGGCGGCGGCATTGCCCCCCTGCTCTGCAGCGAGCCGGATATCTGTGAACTCCAGAAAATGTATTTCCTGCCAACGATACGCGGACAAGGCCTGGCGAAAAAGCTGGCGCTGGTCGCCCTGGAACATGCACGCTCACAGGGCTTTAAACGTTGCTACCTTGAAACCACCGCTTTCCTTAAAGAGGCCATTGGCCTGTATGAGCATCTGGGCTTTGAGCATATCGATGCCCCACTGGGCTGCACGGGCCACGTGGACTGCGAAGTCAGGATGCTGAAAAGTCTGTAAGTTTCGTTCCTGCCGTCTTCTGTTAAGCGTCTGTAAACTGAATGCTCTACACTCACAGTTCACACCAAAACAGGGGAAACGCGATGTCGAAGATAAAAAGCTACGCCGCACCGCAGGCGGGTGCAGAACTTGAGCTGTACGAGTACGATGCGGGCGAACTAAAAGCGGAAGACGTCGAAGTACAGGTGGATTACTGCGGGATCTGCCATTCAGACCTCTCGATGATCGACAATGAATGGGGCTTTTCCAGCTATCCGCTGGTTGCCGGGCACGAAGTCATTGGCCGCGTCGTGGCGCTCGGCAGCGCCGCGCAGGACAAAGGGCTGAAAGTGGGCCAGCGCGTGGGTATCGGCTGGACGGCACGCAGCTGCGGCCACTGCGACGCCTGTATTAGCGGTAACCAGATCAACTGCCTTGAGGGCGCTACGCCGACCATCCTGAACAAGGGTGGTTTCGCCGATAAACTACGCGCCGACTGGCAATGGGTTATCCCGCTGCCGGACAGCATTGATATTGAATCAGCAGGTCCGCTACTGTGTGGCGGTATCACCGTATTTAAACCGCTGCTGATGCATCACGTAACTGCCACCAGCCGCGTGGGCGTGATCGGTATTGGCGGGCTGGGGCATATTGCCATCAAACTGCTGCACGCGATGGGCTGTGAAGTGACAGCGTTCAGCTCGAACCCGGCGAAAGAGCAGGAAGTGCTGGCGATGGGTGCGGATAAAGTGGTGAACAGTCGCGATCCCGAGGCGCTCACCGCTCTGGCAGGTCAGTTTGACCTGATCATCAACACCGTCAACGTCGATCTCGACTGGCAGCCGTACTTTGAGGCCCTGGCCTACGGTGGTAACTTCCACACCGTGGGTGCGGTGATGAAGCCGCTGCCGGTTCCGGCGTTTACCCTGATCGGCGGCGATCGCAGCGTATCCGGATCTGCTACCGGCACGCCATATGAGTTACGCAAGCTGATGAAGTTTGCCGGACGCACAAAAGTGGCGCCGACCACCGAGCTGTACCCGATGTCAAAAATCAACGAAGCGATCCAGCACGTGCGTGACGGTAAAGCCCGCTACCGCGTAGTGTTGAAAGCGGATTTCTGATGTGAGTTTGCCGGGTGGTGGCTTCGCCTGACCCGGCCTACTTTCACTGCCGCGCCAATACGTTAAGTACTTCCCCCACCGCGACCGCTCCCGGATCCATCACCCCATCCAGGTTCTCTTTATTGACATACGACGAGCGTCCCGCGCCGGCTTTCGCCATTTTCGCCGTTGCTTCGGCACCCTGCTGCGCAGCCTGCGCCGCCGTCCGCAGATCGCCATCCCTTAACGCCTCCAGCGCCGGTTGCAGGGCGTCGATCAGCGTGCGATCCCCAAGATCGGCCCCGCCATACTGCTTCATCTGTGCCAGTCCGCTCAACAATGCTTCTGGTAGCGGCTGTCCATCGTGAAGCTTTTGTCCTGCCGCCGTGAAGAAGATCGACATCAGCACCCCGCTCGACCCGCCCATTACCGTAGCCAGCCGCTCCCCCACCAGCAGGAGTAATGTCGGCACGTCGTTAAGGGGCAGGTTGTTCTCCTCAAGTCGCTGCGCAATATCCCGCGCCCCTTGCGCAAAGGTGGAGCCCGTATCGCCATCGCCTACTTTGGCATCCAGCGCGTTGAGGCGGTTTTCCAGCTGGATCAATGTCTTCGTTACCGAAGCGACGGCCTCGCTCACCTGCGGATTGTCCGATGGGGTATATTCCACGCGGTCATGAAGGGCGCTATGGGGGACGGTACGCAGGGGCGCGAACGCGACGGGCTTCTGCCAGCCCAGCGTCTCGACCTCGGCGTGTATCGCCTTCTCGAAGAAATCGCTGAGCTTTAACAGCGTTAGCGAAAACCCTTTCATATCCAGCGCACTCACCAGCGGCGCCGGGCCAATCAGATACGCAATGTTCTCTTTCAGCGCCGAATGCGCCAGCTCTTTGGTGAGCAGAGCCATCTCCAGCGCTGACACGCCGCCGAGGTTGTTGATCAGCACCGCAAAGCGCCCGTCCCCCGCCTGCGCGCGTAACGGCGTCACCAGCGTGTCGATAATGGCTTTGCTGTTTTGCGTATCCACGACGGAAGCTCCCGGCTCGCCGTGAATGCCCAAACCCAGCTCGACATGGCCTTGTTTTATGCGCCCCTCTTCATCATCGCTGCCCGGCAGGTTGCACGTTTGCATCGCCACGCCCAGGCTCCAGAGGTTATCGCAGGCCTGTTGCGCTATATCCCGCACGTCGTTTAGCGATTTCCCCTGCTCTGCCGCATATCCCGCAATCTTATGCACCAGCGCCGTTCCCGCGATACCACGCGGCTGCTTGTTATCCGGCAGGGCAATATCATCCGCGACGATAACCATCTCCACCTTCAGGCCGTAGCGTTTGGCTTTTTCCGCTGCCAGGCCAAAGTTAAGCCGGTCGCCGGTGTAGTTTTTCACAATCAGCAGGCAGCCACGATCGCCCGTCACCGCCACAATGGCATTGAGGACCGCATCCACGCTTGGGGAGGCGAACAAATCGCCACACACCGCTGCGGTAAGCATGCCTTTACCGACGAACCCGGCATGTGCCGGTTCATGGCCGGAGCCGCCACCGGAGATCACCGCCACGCGGCTTTTATCCCAGTCGCCGCGTGCCACCACGCGGATGGCCGGATCGATATCCAGTTTGACGAGATTACCGTGCGGCGCGGAGAGAAGTATGCCTTCAATGGCATCGTTGACAAGCTGTTTGCGGTCGTTAAAAAAGAATCTGGACATAGTTTCCCAAAATTTTGTTTACCGTATGCAAAAGCATAGTCCGCACTGGATAATGCGCCGCAAAGTGAGGAATTTACGCAGACATTTTGCCGTCAGGTTGCCTATACTCCACCCAGGACTACGAGAGGACGTGCATCATGAGTACACCATTGTTAATCGCCAGGACGCTGGAAAAAGAGCTGTTTTTACTGCCCGCGATGGCGAACCGTCATGGCCTGATCACCGGCGCGACCGGGACGGGAAAAACCGTCACCCTGCAAAAGCTGGCTGAGTCGTTGTCCGAGGCTGGCGTGCCGGTTTTTATGGCTGACGTGAAGGGCGATTTAACCGGGGTGGCTCAGGAAGGCACGGCGTCAGAAAAACTGCTCGAGCGCCTGAAAAATATCGGCATCACGGACTGGACGCCGCACGGTAATCCAGTGGTGGTCTGGGATATCTTCGGCGAAAAAGGGCATCCGGTGCGCGCCACCGTCTCCGATCTCGGCCCTTTGCTGCTGGCCCGTCTGCTTAATCTTAACGACGTGCAGTCCGGGGTGCTGAACATTATCTTCCGTATCGCCGACGATCAGGGCTTACTGCTGCTCGACTTCAAAGATCTGCGCGCCATCACCCAGTACATTGGCGATAACGCCAAATCCTTCCAGAACCAGTACGGCAATATCAGCAGCGCCTCGGTGGGCGCCATTCAGCGCGGGCTCCTGACGCTGGAGCAACAGGGCGCCGAGCATTTCTTCGGCGAGCCAATGCTGGATATCAAAGACTGGATGCGCACCGACAGCAGCGGCAAAGGCATCATCAACATTCTGAGCGCAGAGAAGCTCTACCAGATGCCGAAGCTCTACGCCGCCAGCCTGCTGTGGATGCTCTCTGAACTCTACGAACAACTGCCGGAAGCAGGCGATCTGGAAAAACCCAAACTGGTGTTCTTCTTTGACGAAGCGCACCTGTTGTTTAACGACGCGCCGCAGGTGCTGCTGGATAAAATTGAACAGGTTATCCGCCTGATCCGCTCCAAAGGCGTCGGGGTCTGGTTTGTGTCGCAAAACCCGTCGGATATTCCGGACAACGTACTGGGGCAACTGGGTAACCGCGTGCAGCACGCCCTGCGCGCCTTTACGCCGAAAGATCAGAAAGCGGTGAAAGCCGCGGCGCAAACCATGCGTGCCAATCCGGCCTTTGATACCGAAACCGCCATTCAGGCGCTGGGCACCGGTGAAGCGCTGATTTCGTTCCTCGATGCAAAAGGCAGCCCGACAGTTGTCGAGCGCGCGATGGTGATTGCGCCCTGCTCGCGCATGGGGCCAGTAACGGACGATGAACGCAACGGCCTGATCAACCACTCCCCGGTGTACGGGAAGTATGAAGACGAGGTGGATCGCGAATCCGCGTTCGAGATGCTGCAAAAAGGGGTGCAGGCGACTGCCGAATCGCAGGATGCGCCTGCCGCCAAAGGGCAATCTGTAGCCGTGGACGACGGCATTCTCGGCGGGCTGAAAGATATTCTGTTCGGCAGCACCGGGCCGCGCGGCGGCAAACGCGATGGCGTGGTGCAGACCATGGCAAAAAGCGCGACGCGTCAGATTACCAACCAGATAGTGCGCGGCATGCTGGGAAGTCTGTTAGGCGGCCGTCGCCGGTAGCGGTGGAACCCACGGGCGGCCAAGCGCCGACCCCTGTACGCCGTTCTCCTGTAGATAGCGGTCGATTTCCAGCATCCCCGTCCAGCGGTTCTCACACCAGAGCGGTGCCAGAAGCGTTGGGCGGCGGGCGCTTGCCGAGATGCGGTGGTAAACAATCTCCGGCGGCGTGTGGCGAATCATCTCCCCCGCCGTCACCGTATAGTCGTCGAGTTCGATGCCACTTAACCGCCCCGCTTCCCAGGCTTTCGCCATAATGCTTCCCGTAACGATATGCAGCGGGTGCAGCTTAATGCCGTCCACGCCGGTCTCGACGACTTTTTCCAGCGTTTCAAGGCCATGCTGCTGCCCTTCTCCCGGCAAGCCGACAATCAGATGCGAGCAGACTTTTAATCCACGCTCGCGGGCGAGACGCGTGGTGCGCTGGTAGCAGGCAAAATCATGCCCGCGATTGATACGGTGCAGGGTTTTGTCGTGCGCGGTCTGCAAGCCCAGCTCCAGCCAGATCTCGTAGCCCTTCTCTTTGTACTCGCTAAGTAAATCCAGCACGGCGTCCGGCACGCAGTCCGGACGCGTCCCCACGCACAGCCCGACAATGTTCGCTTGAGCAACCGCCTGTTGATACATAGCGCGCAGCACCTGCACCTCCGCCCACGTGCTGGTGTAGGCCTGGAAATAGGCCAGATATTGCTTCGCGCGGTTCACCAGACTCGCCTGATGGGCGAGCTGTTCAGCGATAGATTTATGCTGTTGAGCTTCATCAGCAAACGAGGCCACGTTACAGAAGGTGCAGCCACCACGCCCGATGGTGCCATCGCGGTTCGGACAGCTAAAGCCGCCGTGCAGCGTCAGTTTGTGAACCTTTTGTCCGTAGCGCTGCAAAAGATCCCCACCAAACATATTGACTAATTTCTGTAACTGCATAATCTGATAGACCGTCCCGAAGAAAGGGGACAAGCCTGCCATTTTTAGCCTCTGTCGGCGATGACCTGGATCAATCGCCCTGGACGGCCTTTATCTGTTTGAATAACTAATCACGATTACCGAGATTTCATTCACCCTGTACGTAATTACTTTTCCTTATGTTCTGATGGTTTTTTTCATTTATAGCGCCAGGACTGAAAAACAGTGATTTTATGCGGGTTTGAATGCAACACCAGATTAATATTCTGCTATAAATCTGCATTTCAGCACGCTGCATCGATAATACCGCTTTCATATAGTGAGTCAGATCACACTCCCCTGCACCTCCCCGGTGCTTTAAGTGGTTGTAAAAATAGTTAAATACGTATTAAAAACAAAAAGATAACTACGCTTTAGCACATTTTTGTATAAATAAGATTGCCATTTGACCTGTGTACCAATTCCCGATAAGTTGGAAATCCGCTGGAAGCTTTCTGGATGAGCGGCCTGCTCATCATATTTATGCAGTAATTGAGATTCCCTCTGAAGCAAGTCCTCAAACTTGTTTACCTGCGCGAAAGGATGAAAAAGAGGGCGAATGCGAGGTCCGCGTATGAAACGCTAACCCCGTCGCCATGCTCTTTCTGCGCCTGTGCGCCACGGTAAAGTTCAGTGGGAAGCCCGACGAGCCTGGGGAGGTTCACTGATATGTTGTACGATAAATCCCTTGAGAAGGATAACTGTGGTTTCGGCCTGATCGCCCACATAGAAGGCGAACCTAGCCACAAGGTAGTGCGTACTGCTATTCACGCACTGGCCCGTATGCAGCACCGTGGCGCCATCCTTGCCGATGGTAAAACCGGCGACGGTTGCGGCCTGCTGCTGCAAAAACCGGATCGTTTCTTCCGTATCGTAGCGGAAGAGCGCGGCTGGCGTTTAGCCAAAAACTACGCTGTCGGTATGCTGTTCCTGAATCAGGATCCTGAAAAAGCTGCCGCCTCACGCCGCATCGTTGAAGAAGAACTTCAGCGTGAAACCCTGTCGATCGTCGGCTGGCGCGATGTGCCAACCAACGAAGGGGTGCTCGGTGAAATCGCCCTCTCCTCTCTGCCTCGTATTGAACAGATTTTTGTCAACGCGCCTGCGGGCTGGCGTCCGCGTGATATGGAACGCCGTCTGTTTATCGCCCGCCGCCGCATTGAAAAACGTCTTCAGGATGATAAAGAGTTCTACGTCTGTAGCCTCTCTAACCTGGTGAACATCTATAAAGGTCTGTGCATGCCGGCTGACCTGCCGCGCTTCTACCTGGACCTGGCGGATCTGCGTCTGGAATCGGCCATTTGCCTGTTCCACCAGCGCTTCTCCACCAACACCGTTCCACGCTGGCCGCTGGCTCAGCCGTTCCGCTACCTGGCGCACAACGGTGAGATCAACACCATCACCGGTAACCGCCAGTGGGCCCGCGCCCGTACCTATAAGTTCCAGACCCCACTGATCCCGGACCTGCACGATGCCGCGCCGTTCGTGAACGAAACCGGCTCGGACTCCAGCTCAATGGATAACATGCTGGAACTGCTGCTGGCGGGCGGGATGGATATCGTGCGCGCCATGCGTCTGCTTGTACCGCCGGCCTGGCAGAACAACCCGGATATGGATCCTGAGCTGCGCGCGTTCTTTGACTTTAACTCCATGCACATGGAGCCGTGGGATGGCCCGGCAGGCATCGTTATGTCCGACGGACGTTTTGCCGCCTGTAACCTGGACCGTAACGGTCTGCGTCCGGCGCGCTATGTCATTACCAAAGACAAGCTCATCACCTGTGCCTCTGAAGTGGGTATCTGGGATTACCAGCCAGACGAAGTGGTCGAGAAAGGCCGCGTCGGACCGGGTGAGCTGATGGTGATCGACACCCGCGGTGGGCGTATTCTGCACTCTGCTGAAACCGACAACGATCTGAAGAGCCGCCATCCGTACAAAGAGTGGATGGAGAAAAACGTGCGTCGTCTGGTGCCGTTTGAAGATCTGTCGGACGAAGAAGTGGGTAGCCGCGAGCTGGACGATGACACCCTCGCGAGCTTCCAGAAGCAGTTTAACTACAGCGCGGAAGAGCTGGACTCGGTTATTCGCGTGCTCGGCGAAAACGGCCAGGAAGCGGTCGGCTCAATGGGTGACGATACCCCGTTTGCTGTGCTCTCCAGCCAGCCACGCATTATTTACGACTATTTCCGTCAGCAGTTTGCGCAGGTCACCAACCCGCCAATCGATCCGCTGCGCGAAGCCCACGTCATGTCGCTGGCCACCAGCATCGGCCGTGAGATGAACGTATTCTGTGAAGCCGAAGGCCAGGCGCACCGTCTGACCTTTAAATCACCGATCCTGCTGTACTCCGATTTCAAACAGCTCACCACCATGACCGAGGAGCACTATCGCGCCGACACGCTCGATATCACCTTCGACGTGACCGAAACGAGCCTCGAAGAGACGGTGAACGCGCTGTGCGACAAAGCCGAGCAGATGGTGCGTAACGGCACCGTTCTGCTGGTGCTGTCTGACCGCAACATCGCGAAAAACCGTCTGCCGGTACCTGCACCCATGGCGGTGGGGGCTATCCAGACGCGTCTGGTGGACAAGAGCCTGCGCTGCGATGCCAACATCATCGTTGAAACTGCGAGCGCGCGCGACCCGCACCACTTTGCGGTGCTGTTAGGCTTTGGCGCCACGGCGATCTACCCGTATCTGGCTTACGAAACACTGGCCCGCCTGGTGGATACCCGCGCGATCGACAAAGACTACCGTGCTGTGATGCTGAACTACCGTAACGGCATCAACAAAGGTCTGTACAAGATCATGTCCAAAATGGGCATCTCGACCATCGCCTCATACCGCTGCTCGAAGCTGTTTGAAGCGGTCGGTCTGCATGACGACGTTGCCAACCTCTGCTTCCAGGGCGTGATCAGCCGTATTGGTGGCGCAGGCTTTGCTGACTTCCAGCAGGATCTGGTGAACCTGTCGAAACGCGCCTGGCTGGCACGTAAGCCGCTGGAACAGGGCGGTCTGCTGAAATATGTTCACGGGGGTGAGTATCACGCTTATAACCCGGACGTGGTGCGCACACTGCAACAGGCGGTGCAAAGCGGCGAGTACAGCGATTATCAGCAGTATGCTGAGCTGGTGAACAACCGTCCGGCGGCGACGCTGCGCGATCTCATTGCCCTCAATCCGGGTGAGGAAGCGGTCAGCATTGACGAGGTTGAACCCGCATCTGAGCTGTTCAAACGTTTCGATACCGCGGCGATGTCCATCGGCGCGCTGAGCCCGGAAGCCCACGAAGCGCTGGCGGAAGCCATGAACAGCATCGGCGGCAACTCCAACTCCGGCGAAGGCGGTGAAGATCCTGCCCGTTACGGCACCAATAAAGTGTCCCGTATCAAGCAGGTAGCGTCCGGCCGTTTCGGCGTAACGCCTGCGTACCTGGTTAACGCCGACGTGATCCAGATTAAGGTCGCGCAGGGTGCGAAACCGGGTGAAGGCGGTCAGCTGCCGGGTGATAAAGTCACCCCGTACATCGCTAAGCTTCGCTACTCGGTGCCGGGCGTGACGCTGATCTCCCCGCCGCCGCACCACGATATTTACTCTATCGAGGATCTGGCGCAGCTGATTTTCGACCTGAAACAGGTCAACCCGAAAGCGATGATCTCCGTGAAGCTGGTTTCCGAGCCGGGCGTTGGCACCATCGCCACCGGCGTGGCGAAAGCCTATGCGGATCTGATCACCATCGCCGGCTACGACGGCGGCACCGGCGCAAGCCCGCTCTCCTCCGTAAAATACGCGGGTTGTCCGTGGGAGCTTGGTCTGGTGGAAACCCAGCAGGCGCTGGTCGCCAACGGCCTGCGTCACAAGATCCGTTTGCAGGTAGACGGCGGGCTGAAAACCGGCCTCGACATCATCAAAGCGGCGATTCTGGGTGCGGAAAGCTTCGGCTTCGGTACCGGCCCGATGGTTGCGCTCGGCTGTAAATACCTGCGTATTTGCCACCTGAACAACTGCGCAACGGGCGTTGCTACCCAGGACGAAAAGCTGCGTAAGAATCACTATCACGGCCTCCCGTTCAAAGTGACTAACTACTTTGACTTCATCGCCCGTGAAACCCGCGAGCTGATGGCGCAGCTGGGCGTGAAGCGTCTGGTGGATCTGATTGGCCGTACCGACCTGCTGAAAGAGCTTGAGGGCTTCACGGCCAAGCAGCAGAAGCTGGAGCTGTCTAAGCTGCTGGAAACCGCTCAGCCGCATCCTGGCAAAGCGGTTTACTGCACCGAGAACAACCCGCCGTTTGACAACGGCGTGCTGAACGCGCAGCTGCTGCAACAGGCGAAGCCGTACGTGGACGAGAAGCAGAGCAAAACGTTCTGGTTTGATATCCGCAACACCGATCGTTCCGTGGGTGCATCCCTCTCCGGTTACATCGCGCAAACGCACGGTGACCAGGGCCTGGCGTCGGATCCGATTACCGCGCACTTCAGCGGTACCGCGGGTCAGAGCTTCGGTGTGTGGAACGCGGGCGGCGTTGAGTTATACCTGACCGGTGATGCCAACGACTACGTCGGAAAAGGCATGGCGGGCGGTCTGCTGGCGGTGCGTCCTCCGGTTGGTTCAGCCTTCCGCAGCCATGAAGCAAGCATCATCGGCAATACCTGTCTGTACGGTGCAACCGGCGGTCGTCTGTTTGCCGCGGGCCGTGCGGGCGAGCGTTTTGCGGTGCGTAACTCCGGTGCCATCACCGTGGTGGAAGGCATCGGCGATAACGGCTGTGAATACATGACGGGCGGAATTGTGTGCGTCCTGGGTAAAACCGGCGTGAACTTTGGCGCGGGCATGACGGGCGGTTTTGCCTACGTCCTGGATGAAGACGGTGAGTTCCGCAAACGCGTGAACCCGGAACTGGTGGAAGTGCTGGACGTTGATACGCTGGCCATCCACGAAGAACACCTGCGCGGCTTAATTACCGAACACGTGCAGCATACCGGTTCTTCGCGCGGCGAAGAGATCCTGGCGAACTGGCCGGCGTTCTCTGCAAAATTCGCGCTGGTTAAGCCGAAGTCCAGCGATGTTAAAGCCCTGTTGGGTCACCGTAGTCGTAGCGCAGCAGAGCTGCGCGTGCAGGCGCAGTAAGGAATTCAGATGAGCCAGAACGTTTACCAGTTTATCGACCTTCAGCGTGTTGATCCGCCAAAGAAACCGCTGAAGATCCGTAAAATTGAATTTGTTGAAATCTACGAGCCGTTTTCAGAAGGCCAGGCCAAAGCACAGGCAGACCGCTGCCTGTCCTGCGGTAACCCTTACTGCGAATGGAAGTGTCCGGTCCATAACTACATCCCGAACTGGCTGAAGCTGGCCAACGAAGGGCGTATTTTTGAAGCCGCCGAGCTGTCTCATCAGACCAACACTCTGCCGGAAGTGTGCGGCCGCGTGTGCCCTCAGGATCGTCTGTGTGAAGGCTCCTGTACGCTGAACGACGAGTTTGGCGCGGTGACCATCGGCAACATCGAACGTTATATCAACGATAAAGCGTTCGAAATGGGCTGGCGTCCGGATATGACCGGTGTGCGTCAAACCGACAAGCGCGTGGCGATTATTGGCGCGGGCCCGGCAGGCCTTGCCTGTGCGGACGTGCTGACCCGTAACGGCGTGAAGGCGGTGGTCTTTGATCGCCACCCTGAGATTGGCGGCCTGCTGACCTTCGGTATCCCGGCCTTCAAGCTGGAGAAAGAGGTGATGACCCGCCGCCGCGAAATCTTCACCGGCATGGGCATTGAGTTCAAACTGAACGTGGAAGTGGGCCGTGACGTGCAGCTCGACGACCTGCTGAAGGATTACGACGCCGTGTTCCTGGGCGTGGGTACTTATCAGTCCATGCGCGGTGGTCTGGAGAACGAAGATGCGCCGGGCGTGTACGACGCGCTGCCGTTCCTGATTGCCAACACCAGGCAGATCATGGGCTACGGTGAGACCGCCGATGAGCCGTTCGTCAGCATGGAAGGCAAACGCGTGGTGGTGCTGGGCGGCGGTGATACCGCGATGGACTGCGTGCGTACCTCCATTCGTCAGAACGCGGCGCACGTCATCTGTGCTTACCGTCGTGACGAAGAGAACATGCCGGGCTCTAAGCGCGAAGTGAAAAACGCGCGTGAAGAGGGCGTGGAGTTCCAGTTCAACATCCAGCCTCTGGGTATTGAGGTGAATGCCAACGGTAGAGTGAGCGGCGTGAAGATGGCGCGCACGGAGATGGGCGCGCCGGATGCGAAAGGCCGTCGTCGCGCGGAGATCGTGGCCGGTTCTGAACACGTGATCCCGGCTGACGCCGTGGTGATGGCGTTTGGTTTCCGTCCTCACAGCATGGAGTGGCTGGCGAAGCACAGCGTAGAGCTGGACTCTCAGGGCCGCATAATTGCGCCGGAAGGCAGCGACAACGCGTTCCAGACCAGCAACCCGAAAATCTTCGCCGGTGGCGACATCGTTCGCGGCTCTGACCTGGTGGTCACGGCGATTGCCGAAGGCCGTAAAGCGGCTGACGGGATCATGAACTTCCTGGAAGTGTAAGCCCCTCTGACTCCCCGGCAGAAGCATAAAGCGGAACGCTGGGGAGCCTGTTTTCAGTAGCCTGCCCTTAAGTTAATGATACCTTTTTAAGCAAAAAAGCAGCGTAAATCCTGACGTAAACGTTTGCTTTCATGAAAAAACTGTATATTATGCGGCGGATTTTTTGGCCAAAATTCAAGGAGGCGTTGTGTCGCAAGATAACAATTATAGCCAGGGCCCCGTCCCTCTGGCGGCGCGGAAAGGCGCGATTCCACTCACTTTTGTGATGTTAGGGTTAACCTTTTTTTCCGCCAGTATGTGGACCGGAGGTACGCTCGGTACCGGTCTTTCCTATAATGATTTCTTCCTCGCAGTTCTCTTCGGCAATCTCCTCCTCGGTATTTACACTGCTTTTCTTGGCTACATTGGCGCAAAAACCGGCCTCTCAACCCATCTTCTTGCGCGTTACTCGTTCGGTATAAAAGGTTCCTGGCTTCCCTCCATGCTTTTAGGCGGTACGCAGGTAGGATGGTTTGGCGTCGGCGTAGCGATGTTTGCCATCCCGGTGAGTAAAGCCACTGGCATCGACGTCAATATCCTGATCGCGGTATCCGGTCTGTTGATGACCATGACCATCTTCTTTGGTATCTCAGCGCTGACGATTCTGTCGATCATCGCCGTTCCCGCGATAGTTATCCTCGGCAGCTACTCCGTCTGGCTGGCGGTGCACGGCGTGGGCGGGCTGGATCATTTAAAAGCGATGGTGCCACAGACCCCGCTCAGTTTTTCAGGCGCGCTGGCGCTGGTCGTCGGCTCCTTCATCAGCGCCGGAACGCTGACCGCCGACTTCGTCCGCTTTGGGCGTAACGCGAAAGGCGCCGTGGTGGTGGCAATGGTGGCGTTTTTCCTTGGCAACTCGCTGATGTTTATCTTCGGTGCGGCAGGCGCCGCGGCAGTTGGACAGGCGGATATCTCGGACGTGATGATCGCTCAGGGGCTACTGCTGCCCGCCATTATCGTTCTCGGCCTGAACATCTGGACAACCAACGACAACGCGCTCTATGCGTCGGGTCTGGGCTTTGCCAACGTGACCGGCCTTTCCAGCCGCACGCTGTCGGTGGTTAACGGTATTATCGGCACGCTCTGCGCGCTGTGGCTGTACAATAACTTTGTCGGCTGGCTCACCTTTCTGTCGGCGGCGATCCCTCCCGTCGGTGGGGTGATTATCGCCGACTATCTGATCAACCGCCGCCGCTACGCCAGCTTCCATAGCGCTACCTTTGTGCCGGTCAACTGGGTAGCCATTCTTTCGGTCGCGCTCGGCGTGGCTGCAGGGAATATTATTCCCGGTATAGTGCCGGTGAATGCGGTCCTCGGTGGCGTATTCAGCTACCTTCTGTTAACCCCCTTAGTCAGACGTACCTTTGCTACCGCCCCGGAGGCTCCCCATGCAGAATAATACCCTCACCATTCGTCAGGCCCGTTTACAGGGGCAAGAGGGGTTATGGCAGATCGCAATTGAAAACGGGCGCTTTAGCCGTATTGAACCGCAGGACGCGGCATCGTCACCTGCGGGCCAGGTGCTTGATGCTGAAGGCGGGCTGGTCATTCCCCCTTTCGTTGAGCCGCATATCCATCTGGATACCACTCAAACGGCTGGTGAACCGAGCTGGAACCAGTCTGGTACCTTATTCGAGGGGATTGAGCGCTGGGCTGAACGTAAGGCGCTGCTCACCCACGAAGATGTTAAGACCCGCGCAATGCAGACGCTGAAGTGGCAGATGGCCAACGGCATTCAGCATGTGCGTACTCACGTTGACGTCTCCGATCCCACACTGACGGCGCTGAAAGCGATGCTGGAAGTGAAGCAGGAAGTCGCCCCGTGGGTCGATCTGCAAATCGTGGCGTTCCCCCAGGAGGGCATTCTTTCTTATCCCAACGGTGAAGCGTTGCTGGAAGAGGCGGTGCGTATGGGGGCGGACGTTATTGGCGCAATTCCGCACTTTGAATTTACCCGCGAGTATGGTGTGGAGTCGTTGCACAAAACCTTCGCACTGGCGCAGAAGTACGACAGGCTGATCGACGTACACTGCGACGAAATCGATGATGAACAGTCGCGCTTCGTGGAAACCGTCGCCGCGCTGGCGCACCGTGACGGGATGGGCGCGCGCGTTACCGCCAGCCATACCACAGCGATGCACTCCTATAATGGCGCCTACGCGTCCCGCCTGTTTCGTTTGCTGAAAATGTCGGGCATCAACTTCGTCGCCAATCCGCTGGTGAACATCCACCTTCAGGGCCGTTTCGACACCTATCCTAAGCGCCGCGGCGTAACGCGCGTGAAAGAGATGCTGGAGGCGGGGATCAACGTCTGCTTTGGGCATGATGACGTTTTCGATCCGTGGTATCCCCTGGGCACCGCCAATATGTTGCAGGTGCTGCATATGGGTTTACACGTCTGCCAGCTGATGGGGTACGGACAGATTAACGACGGGCTGAATCTGATCACCACCCACAGCGCGAAAACGCTCCACCTGCAGGACTACGGCGTGAAGGTGGGTAATTCTGCGAACCTGGTTGTTTTACCGGCCGAAAATGGCTTTGATGCGGTTCGTCGCCAGACGCCAGCGCGTTATTCGGTTCGTCACGGGCGGGTTATCGCCGAGACGGTACCCAGCCAGACAACGCTGCATCTGACGCAGCCGGAAGCGGTGACCTTTAAACGGTAATTATCGTTTCAGGAAATCTCATCCGGAGACGTATCAGCCTGTTTACGCTTTATCAGGTCTACAAATCGCAGCCTCTTTGCAGACCTGGTAAGCGCGGCGCCAGCGGTGAACTGGCGCGTCTATTTTCGATATTCTTTTACAGAAAAGAGATTATAAATAGACCAGCGTAATCACCGCCTCGCCGTCCAGCTTGATCTCTTGCCCGCTGCCAAGCCCGTTGGCGACTGCGGCACTCACCTGTAGCGGAACAACCGCCGATGAGATCGGCTGCGGAATATCCGTGCCTTTTTGCACAAACGTATAGAAAAAGTCCTGCTGGGTCGGCAAGGGCAATAGCGTCGTACGCGTCCATGGACCATTTTTGGTCGCGGCCCCGGCGATCTCCACCTGAACAGCGGCACTTTCGTCGGCTGCCGTCACGCCTGACGCGTTAATTTGCACCCCATAACTGCCAATCGGCTTCTGCTCGCTGGTCAATCCTAAACCAAACAGGCGGGTCGTATCACGCACATAGGCACCGTTATTTATCTGGAATTTTACCCCTTCTTGCCCGGATTTATCTTTGCCAACGACCACGGAACTGGCGCGGGTATCACGCGCGGTAATCGCAACTCCCGTAGAAGATTCACACGTCACCGATAGTGTAAGATCGCGAGTACCAAGCTGTGTGAATGCGCTGGAGGAGAGCGACCCCGCATAGCGCGTGCCGAAATCTGCCACACCGCCATTGCTCAACGCCGGTGTACAGGCGGCAGCGTCAACGGTGACATCCACATCAATATTGACCGTATCAGTTGCCCATACCGCTGAAGCGGCAGACATTCCGCAGAGTAATAGCGCTATACGCTTTTTCATTGTACATCCATCCTTACGCGTAAATTTCCGCGCCACACTTCTCTGTCCGTAATATGGTTACTTTTGAAGCGCGGTTTGATGGTAAGCGTGACAGACGCCGTTTTTCCCCGCAGCTCCTGACCGTTGATAAACGCAATCCCTTCGTTAAGCGCTGGCGCGATCTCTCTCACGCCGCCATTGGTAACCCACGGGTCGCCGGCATGGATAGCCGCCAGATTGACTGTACGATCGTCCACCGTTGCCTGCGCGGCAGTAACGCGCATGACGCCGTTATCACCAAAACCAAATTCATGCCCTTTCGGTACGTTACTGCCCAGAAAGAGACGAATACGCGACGGTTCATCGCATATCACGTTCAGGACAATCTGTTTCTCCGGCATCTCAATCAACGTGTTCCCTTCCGCCTGGCGCTCTGCGGCACTCATACGGCCATAGCTGAGTTTTTGCTGGCTTGATACTAACTGGCAGTCAGCCATAGCATGCAGAGAAAACGCCATTGCGCACACGGCTAAAAAAAGCGCCTTCATTTACACACCTCATTGACAGTTTCATAGAATGTATCGGTATTTGCCTCTTTCGGAAGCTTCAGACCAAATGCACAGGTGCCGTTATCCAGTTTTGCTACCACCTGTTGAGCAGGTTCAACATCGTTAAAAAAGACCACGCCGTCATCCACTGAGGTCGTAAGATAATTTCCGTGCGAATCCTCAAGGGCGATCCCTTTCGGCAGCTTTTTACCGTTTGCCAGGGTAACGTTCACCAGTGCACGTCGCTGGGTTAACGCAGTAAAATCAAGATGCCCTACCGCTCCTTTGCCAAGCGTGACGACACGGGTTCCATTCCCGATATCCATATTTTTCGGCAATGTTTCCGTGTCCACTTCTACCCGCGCTGGGCGCCAGGCTCCCACTGACGGTACCACTGCCTGACCACGGAAGTCGGTCCATACCGGCCCCTGGGGCGTGTCAATCCTCACACCGGAGACGGGTTTATCCAGAGCAGCGATCGCGAACGTGTCGCGGATCGCCCATGGAGAGAACGTAACGCCTTGTCCATGAACCGCGATGCCCCCCTGTAGCGATCCTGAATAGCTGCGGCTATTCTCATTATCAGAACTGGCGCTCAGGCCAAGCTGCGTATAGTGAAGGTTGCTGCTTATCCCACCGTTTACATTATCGCGATTCGTGGCCTGATCGTGTTCAGCTCCCAGCGACCAGGATGTGGTATCACTTACAACGCCAAGCGCAGAGGCGCCATACCGCGTTTTATGGTCATCATGACGGCTGTACAGGCTAACGCTATTGCTGGCACCAAAAGGAATACTGAGGTTGACGTAGAACAGATCGCCATCATCCTCATTCTCCTCATCTGCACTCAACTGATGTTGCCAGTTCATGGAAATCGTGGCGTACTTGAATGACTTGTTCCAACCCGCAGAGATGAAGCGGGAATCATCTGACTTATCATAACCCTGCGTTTGGTAGTAGCTGGTGCTAAGCGTGCCTAAGTAGGGCACACTCCAGGTCAGCCCAGCGGAATACTCATTTTTATTACCGCTGTCGAAATCATCATCCAGTGCTTCAAAAAGTTCGCGATAGTCTTGCGATTTATGTGTAACAGAGGCGTTAGCCCCCATGCCAAATGCGGGGTCAGAACTCCATGTTGCCGATAGCGTGTACCTCTGCCCTTTCAGTGAATCTTTCGAATCGTTGGACTGGTTCGCCTGGAGTGAAACAAGCCAGGCTGGTAGCGGCACTGTATCAAGGCTGGTGGCGACAGCCTGGTAATCTTCGCCTACGATTGAGCCTGCGTTGACATTCACCCGTTCGCTTAGTTTCCAGCCTCCAGAAAGGCTGGCTACCCATGGCGTTTCACTATAGCTATCGCTCACTCGTCCCAGCGCGAAGTGATATCCTGAAGGCGCCCCTGCGCTCTGGTTATACAGCGCTGCGGGCACCACATAGCTGTGCTGGCTGCCATCGGTTTCCACTACCGTCACGTTCAGATCGCTAACGCCGTTACGTACCGGCACATCGGTGAGATTAAACGGCCCGACCGGCACCAGTGTGCTGTACACCAGAACATTTTGCTGACGCACTTCAATACGGGCCTGAGGCGTATTGGCGATACCGGACACGCTCACTCCGCTACCGCCCTGTTGTAAGGCGCTCTCCGGTGAAAGCTCGATACCATAGATTCCCGTTCCCTGAAGAAGGGAGTTATTGATATTGACCTCGCCCGCCCTCAGGGTACTTTTCAGGGGGACAAAAGTATGCTGCAAATAGGTCGACGAGTTATTACTCTCGAATTCTCCGTCGCTCCGGCTCAGCAGTTGCTGAGTACGTAAGATCCAGTCGTCGAAATTGACCCCACCGTCCAGCATGGCCTGTGAATAGTCAGAGTGCCCGTCACCAAACTCATTGCGCGAGGAGAGAAGAGAATAATTCAACAGCGCAGCAGTGCCACCGGAAGTATAAGCTCCGATATCCGATTCGCTGTTTGCTACCCGATCCGCCGGTACAACCAGACTTAGAGATTCTTGCGCAGGCGAAGCCTCCACAATAGCGCTCGGGATATGACCGGTATAATCGTAGCAGCCGGACTCATAGTCAGAGGGAACTTTTAATCCTGCCTGCTCCATAAAAGGTTTGTCGAAACAGAGATCGCCGTTGTTGTCGAAACGAGCAATAACGTTGCCTTTATTATCACCATTCACCTTCAGAGCGACGGAAACGCTACCCGGTAAATACTTCGTCTTGCGAGAGAAATAATTTGATACGTCCGGGTTTATCCCCAGTGAACGAAGCGTTTCCTGATCAAAATTAATGGCAGCAGTCTCCATCTGCTGAGCCATCGCCTGGCCAGAACAGACCAGGCCAATGAGACAGGCGAGTAACGTTTTTTGCTGCATATCCTTTGCTGTCCTTATAGAGGCTTACTTCAAATCTGTAGTAAAGCGATCCCCTTTATAGCCGTAACGACTCGCCGGATAGAATTCAACTTTATTATCAGAGAAATTTGGTAATGTTGTTTTTATCGAGGTGTGAGGAAGGATGTAGGTCTTATCCAGCACACCCGCTTTTCCTGAGGGTAATGTTTTAAAGGATGCCGTTATACGAACAACGTAATCGCTGGGATTGTTGATAACCAGGCCATCGCCCTTTTTGTTCCATGTCAAAAATTTCCATGGCTGCGTCTCCTCAGGTAGACCCGCAGGATGAATTACTACAGGAAGATCCTGGCGGATAGTCAACGCAACTTTATCTTCTCCTTTCTCCTTTGGAGGAATGCCTTCGAACGTGACGCGTTTAAGTTCTTCATACTTCATGGGTTTGCTGGTTTGCAGCAGAAAACGCATTCGCTGTGTTTCCCCGGCGTCGACACGGACTACAGGTTGAGAAACGATTAAACGAATAGATTTATCGCTATCAGGTAAATCTACAATGTTTGTATAAAGCAATGCAGGTTGCGAATCCGTATTTTTAACATTCATACTGGCTTCGCCTTTTTGTGCATCGACTAATAAAACCGATGTTTCTGGAACCATACCGGTGGCACAACACTTTGTCGCTACAGCCAACAACGCAAGATATACAATTTTCTTCATGACTTTCCACTCACATAAATAAATAAAAATCATACCGGCATTATTTTTATTATTCTTGCGGCAGAGAAAGCTATTTTAATGCAAAAAAAGCGTGACAATGGCTTTTAAATACTCTAACCATTGCCACGTTAATTAAGCGTTAAATTATTAGAGATATACCAGACTAATGGTTGCGTTACCGTCCAGCGTAATTACGTCAGTCGTACCTAATACCGAGTTATCCTGCACTGCAGAGGTAACCAGCAACGGCACGCTAAGCTGTTTGAAGGCTTTTGGCTGCGTGGTACCGGCTGTTGCTACGGTATTCGCTTTTTGGTAGCCCGTGCAGCCATTAAGCGAGCAGAGGTAACCCAGGCCTGGCGCAACTTTCTCCCAGGAACGCTGGCCTTCAGTGATGCTCCCTGTTACCAGGGTGTCAACATTCGCGCCATCCGCTGTGACCGCTTCAGTATTGATGGCAACGGTGTAAGCACCAATGCTCACGCCAGCGGTGGTTTTACCCAGACCAAAGGCACCAGCGGTGTTGCTGAAGTCTGATTTATCCGTACCGCTACCTGCGATAAACGCGGTTGAAGACAGGTTAACGCGACTGTCCAGGCGGTTATCGGTGGAGGTAAAAGCAACGCTCATGTTGCTTTCGCAACTGATATTTAGCGTGATGCTTTTCTGCCCCAATTGTACCAGCTTGTTTGTCGCACCGGTCGGTGCAATATTTTGGTTCAGTACCGTTCCATAATCTACAACGCCGCCATCAGGCAGGGTCGGCGTACATGCAGCCGGGTTAATCGTACCGACAACTTTCAGCGTAACATCGTTAGCGGCCTGGGCAGCAAAAGCGGATAAACCGAAGGCTACGGCGACGGTTGCTGCCGAGAGTACTTTTTTAAATTCCATTATTTTCATTTCCCGATTTATTTTCTACAGCATTTAGCAATAACGAATATCAAAGATAAACAAGGCTCAGCGTGGCATTACCGTCAAGCGTGATAGTATCGCCTGTACCCAATACAGTGTTGTCCTGAAGCGCAGTCGTAATGCGTAACGGCATATTCATAACTTTAAAAGCTTTTGGTGTGGTGGTTCCCGATGCAGCAGCCGTAAAGACACGTGTCTGGCCTGTGCCACTGTTAACTGGTGCAAAAGCACCCGTACTGGATTTTACCCAGGTATAATTTGATGTATCGGTACCTGTGGCTGCAATGAGATCAGCGACAACACCATCTGTTGTTGTATTAACGGGATCTGCTGCAATGACATAGGAGCCAATATTCACACCCGCACTCGTTTTACCCAAGCCATAGGCGTTTCCTGAAGCGTTAGCATTTACATTATCGAAAAACCCATTTTCAATATAAGCGGCGCTCCCCAGGCCCACACGAGTATCATGGCGGTTATCCGTAGAAGTCACCCCAACGCTGGTATCGCTGTCACAGGTAATAGTGAGAGTAATACTTTTAGCCCCCAACTGAACCAGTGTATTCGCCGTGCCAGTTGGATTGATGGTAGAAGCTGGCATTGTGCCATAATCTACCACTCCACCGTTTGGCAGTGAGGGTACGCAAGAACCAGGAACGATATTACCAATAACTTTCAACGTCACATCATTAGCAGCGTGTGCATTTGACATGGCGAGGGCTGCACAAATAGCAGCAGATGAAAATAATTTTTTAAAAGTGATATTCATAATTTGTCCTTAAAAGAAAATCCGTTTTTGTTAACGCACATATATATTTTCACAGGGTGATATCGGATACAATCAAATTAAAATAAAACATTATTGAAGATAAATTTAACTGTCCTACAGAAAATAACCCAACAAGATTAATCCCATGCCAATTAATAGACCTATATCTTTTGCAAAGACACAAGTTTTTTAGAGAGTAATTTTATGCAGAAAATAAAAAAACCTGCACAGCTGTGCAGGTTCGGAAAAAATATTGTGCTTTATGAAGTTTATTTGACGACACGGAGTGCCGGACGACCACCGCGCGGAGGCGGATCGTCATCAGGGTCATTGTCGTCGTGATGATCGGGTTTATCGCCATCAATCACAGACATTACCGTGTCGCTTTCACGTTCATCGGATGTCCCATCATCGTTCAGGCTGGCGACCTCTTCATCATAAGCCGCTTCCGGTTCGAACATGGTACCTGCACCGTTTTCACGGGCGTAGATAGCCAGAACCGCAGCCAGCGGAACGGAAACCTGACGCGGCACGCCGCCGAAACGCGCATTAAAGCGCACTTCGTCGTTCGCCAGTTCCAGGTTACCCACTGCACGTGGCGCAATATTCAGTACAATCTGTCCGTCGCGTGCGTATTCCATTGGAACCTGCACGCCCGGCAACGTCACATCCACAACCAGGTGCGGCGTGAGCTGGTTATCCAGCAGCCATTCATAGAAGGCGCGCAGCAGATACGGACGGCGTGGTGAAAGTTGTGACATTTCCACAGTCATTAGCCTCGGCCGAGACGCATTTCGCGCTCCGGTTCAGTTAAGGATGCCAGGAAAGAGTCGCGTTCGAATACGCGAGTCATGTAGCCTTTCAGCTCTTTCGCGCCAGGACCGCTGAATTCTACGCCCAGGGTTGGCAGGCGCCACAGCAGCGGTGCCAGGTAGCAATCTACCAGGCTGAACTCATCGCTCAGGAAGAAAGGTTTTTGACCAAATACCGGCGCAATCGCCAGCAGCTCTTCACGCAGCTGTTTACGCGCAGCATCCGCTTCTGAAGAGGAACCGTTAACGATAACGTTCATCAGCGAGTACCAGTCTTTCTCGATACGCTGCATGTACAGGCGGCTTTCACCACGCGCAACAGGGTAAACAGGCATCAGCGGCGGATGCGGGAAACGCTCATCCAGGTATTCCATAATGATACGGGATTCCCACAGGGTCAGCTCGCGATCCACCAGCGTCGGTACGCTTTGGCTCGGGTTGAGATCGATCAGATCCTGAGGCGGGTTATCCTTTTCCACATGCTCGATCTCAAAACTGACACCCTTCTCGGCCAGCACGATACGAACCTGATGGCTATAAATGTCAGTAGGACCAGAAAACAGCGTCATTACCGAACGTTTGTTGGCAGCGACAGCCATGAAAACCTCCAGGTATATTCAGAATTTTTACTGCTACCAGCCCAACGGGGCCAGCCAGATGATGTATCGCCCATCCCAGAGAAAACACATTGTTCAAGAATCGAACAAAAATCGAGTATTCACCGATATTTGGGCATAAAATTGGATGATAGTTTACCAGATTTTGATGGCTTTGTGGTGAGGGGATGCCGGAAATGTGGAAAAAGAGAAGATATATGAAATGTTACTGTGGATAACCTGCGCATTATCCATAAAAAAACCCGCCGAAGCGGGTTTTTCGCCAATCGTTCTGCGTAAGCAGAATAGATTAACGTTTGGAGAACTGTGGACGACGACGTGCTTTACGCAGACCCACTTTCTTACGTTCAACCTGACGAGCGTCACGAGTAACGAAGCCAGCTTTACGCAGTTCAGAACGCAGGGATTCGTCGTACTCCATCAGCGCGCGGGTGATACCGTGACGGATCGCACCTGCCTGACCGGAGATACCACCACCTTTAACGGTGATGTACAGATCCAGTTTTTCTACCATATCAACCAGTTCCAGCGGCTGGCGAACTACCATGCGGGCAGTTTCGCGACCGAAGTATTGTTCCAGAGAACGCTGGTTAATTACGATTTTACCACTGCCCGGTTTAATGAAAACGCGAGCTGCGGAACTTTTGCGGCGACCAGTGCCGTAGTATTGATTTTCAGCCATTGCCTATAATCCCGATTAGATGTCAAGAACTTGCGGTTGCTGTGCCGCGTGGTTGTGCTCGTTGCCTGCGTAAACTTTCAGTTTACGGAACATAGCACGACCCAGCGGGCCTTTTGGCAGCATGCCTTTAACCGCGATTTCAATCACACGCTCAGGACGGCGGGCAATCATCTCTTCAAAGGTCGCTTCTTTGATACCACCGATGTGGCCGGTGTGGTGGTAGTACATTTTGTCAGTACGCTTGTTGCCGGTAACAGCAACTTTGTCAGCGTTCAGAACGATGATGTAATCACCGGTATCAACGTGCGGAGTATATTCCGCTTTATGCTTACCGCGCAGGCGACGAGCCAGTTCAGTAGCCAGACGGCCCAGAGTTTTACCGGTCGCGTCAACAACATACCAGTCGCGCTGTACGGTTTCTGGTTTAGCTGTAAAAGTTTTCATTAAAAGCTTACCCAAATAATAAGTTACACGTTGGTGAACACCCAAACGTTTAGTCAGTTGAGGTTCACACGACAAAGTCCGGCAAACCTACCCCTTCGAATAGCACATGCCGACACATAGAAAGTTTCGGGAAAAAAACCTTCTCGTAACGTGGGGTCGCAAGATTATAGAGAAGTTGAGGTCAAAGATCGACCCTTAAATGTGATTTGGGATGGGTTTTTCGGGGCTACGTATTGTGCGGTCTGGTGCCCTCACCCCCAGCCCCTCTCCCACGGGGCTGAGGGTTCCCCACAAATTAATGCGAGCACTGAGCAATCCCCTCGCCCCTCCGGGGAGAGGGTTAGGGTGAGGGGAACATACGGCGGTGGTGGTCATTCCGTTCACTTTATGTTCCTTGCTAC
>NZ_JBMKHV010000013.1:0-114464 GCF_049238585.1 Enterobacter cloacae complex sp. IR5428
ATTTGCCTGGCGGCTTTAGCGCGGTGGTCCCACCTGACCCCATGCCGAACTCAGAAGTGAAACGCCGTAGCGCCGATGGTAGTGTGGGGTCTCCCCATGTGAGAGTAGGGAACTGCCAGGCATCAAACAAGTGAAGAGGCCATCCGCAAGGATGGCCTTTTTGCGTTTGTACGTCGAAAAACGATAGGCCGGGTCAGGCGAAGCCGTCACCCGGCAGATTTCAGACTGCACACCACGCCAAAATAAACTCTGCAATCCCCTCCACATTATTCAAATCCAGAACCGGTACTTCCAGCGTCAACGCAGCGTCACTGGCCACAGCAATCACATGTTCATCCAGCGTTAACTCACTTACATCATGCCCGGCACCGTTTCTGAACAGCAGGATCTTCGCAACAGCCTCGTGCTTAAACCCCTCAACCAGCACCAGATCCAGCGTGGAATGATCCATCCGGCTGACAAGATAAGCGAGATCCAGCGGTGCTTCATCCGGAGTTTCTGTCATTAACGCCCAGCGCTGGTTACTCGCCACCATCGTTTGTGCAGCGCCAGCCTTACGCAGCTCATAGCTATCTTTCCCCGGCTTATCGACATCCATGTTATGGTGCGTGTGCTTAATCAATCCGGGACGAATACCTTTAGCGCAAAGTGCAGGTATCAGCTTTTTTAGCAGCGTAGTCTTCCCGGTGCCGCTCCAGGCAGAGATCGCTAATACGGGTATCATTTCTTCTCCTGCATCATCTGCAAATCTTCCGTCGTGTTTACATTCACAAACGCCGATTTCATGTCGCTGAAATCAACGGAATGCCCTCCTGACTGGCGCATAAATACCATGACGCGTCGCTCTCCTGCGGCCAGGTAATCTTCCAGCGCAGATATTAACGAGCGATTAATCAAGGCGATCGTCGGATGGTCGCGTTCGCCGTCGTGTACCCAGACGACGGGAGCACCCTCGCACCGCTGCACCAGACGTTCAACCAGACAGGACGGGATGAAGGGCGTATCACATGAACAAAAGAGAAACCACTCTCCATGCGACTGCTGCATAACGGAAAGCATTCCCGCCAGCGGGCCGGGGTAGTCCACAAGCTTATCCTGATAAACCGGATATCCACTGCGCTGGTAAATATCAACATGTCGGTTAGCGCTGATCGCCATCGACGACACCTGATTTGCCAGGGTATCAGCAACATGCTGCCATAAGGGGGTGTTGTTCAGGAGCTGAAGACCTTTATCTTTTCCGCCCATTCGCGTTGCCCTGCCTCCGGCAAGAACGACCCCGATGATTTCCTGGCATTGATTCACGAATATCGCCTCTTTTATTGTGGGATTGACCCTGCTAACGTGTCTCTCTAAATGAAAGGAGCACTACCATGAAATGTAAACGTCTTAATGAAGTCATTGAGCTTCTCCAGCCGGCCTGGCAAAAAGAGCCAGAGCTGAATCTGATGCAATTTTTACAGAAACTGGCGAAAGAGTCAGGTTTTGATGGCGAACTGGCAGACCTTTCTGATGACATCCTGATCTACCACCTCAAAATGCGTGACTCGGCTAAAGATGCTGTTATTCCTGGTATTCAGAAAGATTATGAAGAGGATTTTAAAACCGCATTACTGCGCGCCCGAGGCGTAATTAAAGAGTAAAAGCTTGTAAGCGGAGCCACCGAAATCGCCACAAGATGATATCCTGAATCATTCGTATAATTTCCGGATGATCGGATGAACGACCAGGCTTTTACTTTCCAGACACTACACCCGGATACCATTATGGATGCGCTGTTCGAGCAGGGTATTCGGGTGGATTCCGGGTTAACCCCTTTAAACAGCTACGAAAACCGTGTCTACCAATTTCAGGACGAAGAGCGGCAGCGCTTTGTCGTAAAGTTTTACCGGCCACAGCGCTGGTCCGCAGAACAAATTCAGGAAGAGCATCAGTTTGCCCACGATCTGCTGGATGACGATGTTCCCGTTGCGGCACCGCTCAAATTTAATAACCAAACGCTGCTGACCCATCAGGGTTTTTACTACGCGGTATTTCCGAGCCTGGGCGGAAGACAGTTTGAGGCAGATAATATCGATCAGATGGAATGGGTTGCCCGTTATCTGGGGCGCATTCATCAGACGGGACGTAAAAAATCGTTTGTTGCCCGACCGACGATTAGTGTTCAGGAATATCTTATTGAGCCGCGAGAGGTATTCGAAACATCGGCGCTGATCCCAAAGGCGCTTAAGGATAATTTCCTCACGGCGACCGATAAGCTTATTGATGCTGTAAAAGCCTGCTGGCGGGATGATATTACCGCTCTACGCCTGCACGGTGACTGCCACGCCGGGAATATTCTCTGGCGCGACGGCCCGCTATTTGTCGATCTTGATGACGCTCGTATGGGACCTGCGGTGCAGGATCTGTGGATGCTGCTCAACGGTGATAAAGCCGAGCAGCGCATGCAGCTTGAGACCATAATTGAAGCTTATGAAGAATTTAGCCCCTTTAATTCAGACGAAATTGCCCTGATAGAGCCTTTACGTGCGATGCGATTTGTTTATTATCTCGCGTGGTTAATCAGGCGTTGGGAAGACCCGGCTTTTCCCCGAAATTTCCCCTGGCTTACCGGGGAGGATTACTGGCGCAACCAGATATCCACATTTACCGAGCAGGTTAAGGTTCTACAGGAACCCCCTCTGCAATTAACGCCGATGTATTAATTGGACACACCCAGGAGAGAGTTAATCATGAAAAAAATTTGGCTGGCGCTGGCTGGTATGATTCTGGCATTTAGCGCAACTGCTGCGCAGTTTACCGACGGCAAGCAGTACATTACGCTGGACAAGCCTGTAGCTGGCGAGCCTCAGGTGCTGGAGTTCTTCTCCTTCTACTGCCCGCACTGCTACGAGTTTGAGCAGGTACTTCATGTTTCTGACAACGTGAAGAAAAAGCTGCCGGAAGGCACCAAAATGACGAAATACCACGTTGAGTTCCTTGGCCCATTGGGTAAAGATCTGACTCAGGCATGGGCGGTTGCGATTGCGCTGGGTGTGGAAGATAAGATCACCGCGCCTATGTTTGAAGCCGTACAGAAAACCCAGACCGTACAAACTACGGCAGATATCCGTAAAGTGTTTGTTGATGCCGGTGTGAAAGGTGAAGACTACGACGCTGCCTGGAACAGTTTTGTGGTGAAATCTCTCGTGGCACAGCAGGAAAAAGCTGCCGCTGACTTCCAGTTGCAGGGCGTGCCGGCGATGTATGTTAACGGTAAATACCAGGTAAATATGCGTGGTATGGACACCACCAGTATGGATATCTTCGTACAACAGTACGCTGATACCGTGAAACACCTGGTTGAGATGAAGTAACAAACATAAAGAAAACGCCGGTCATTGACCGGCGTTTTTGTATGAAGATTTTAACTCCGCTATCTGTTCGTCTTTCTCTTTCCAGAGTGTATTGAGCCAAAGCTGGAAACGACGTTTGAAGTTTTTATCGTTAACGTAATCACCGTGCAGTTCCGTATCGATGGGCAACAGATCAACGCGGACTACGATACGCGTCAGCTTGCCGCTGAGCATATCGTAGAACGGCGTCCTGTCGTTTTCCGGATAGCAGAGCGTTACGTTCAACAATTTATCAAACTGCTCACCCAGCACGTTGAGGGCCATTGCGATACCCGCTGCCTTTGGCGGCAACAGGTGCTGATACGGAGAGCGAGTCTGCTGGCGCTTCTCTTCGGTAAAGCGCGAACCTTCGACGAAATTAACTATGGTGGTGGGATGCGCGCGAAACTTCTCGCAAGAACGGCGCGTAGTTTCCACGTCCATACCGCGGCGTTCCGGATGACGAATCAGATAGCTGCGTGAATAGCGTTTCATAAACGGCATATCCAGCGCCCAGCAGGCCAGACCAATGAAAGGCACCCATGCCAGTTGCTGTTTCAGAAAGTATTTGTTCATCGGAATATGTTTGCGAAACAGCACGCACAATACAACGATGTCGGCCCAGCTGTGATGATTGCAGATCAGCAGATACCAGTTCTTTTTATTCAGCTTCTCGAGGCCCTGAACGTCCCACTTTAACCAGGGGTTCAGATACAACAGGATCGCCAGCCCTTCACACCAGCAGTACATCATAAAATTACAAAAAGCAGACACTGCACGCCATACCGGAGGGACGGGCAGCAGGAGCTTAATTATTCCGGCAACGATGATTGGCACAGAACAGGCGATGGTAACCAGAATAGTTAAAATGACGCTTAGCAATAAGGTTATCGCAGCGAGTATTTTCGACATAATGAATTTTTTCAGATAGTTAGCTGTAATTAAGCAGCCGGCTATCCGGTGCTGGGCGCCGATCTTATCAGATATTGGCCCAGACCAGGGCGCTTTCGCACGAAGAGGCTGCGGCTTTTCCTGCCATGCAGCGAAATTTTCTATATAGACAGGGTGCTTACGTCTTATATCCACATAGACTAAATAACCATCAGCGGGGTGGGATCTTAAGTGATCTAATTTCAACTAATTGATTTTATTTGATAAATAAGTTTTCAGTATCAGTTTTATAGAACTGTTATTCACCTGTATTAAAAATATGCACAAACTTATCCACAGTTTGTTTTTGCGAGCGATCTTCACGATCGCAAAATCTTTTTCTGTATAAAGCGCTAAAACCTGATGTTTTCATCCTTCTGTGGCATCCTTTACCCATAAATTAATTAAAGGCACGGACATTATGGTTCAGATCCCAGAAAACCCACTTATACTCGTCGATGGCTCTTCTTACCTTTATCGGGCGTATCATGCGTTTCCTCCTCTGACCAACAGCGCAGGGGAACCTACCGGCGCAATGTACGGCGTGCTGAATATGCTGCGCAGCCTGATTCTGCAATACCACCCAACCCATGCGGCCGTGGTGTTTGATGCGAAGGGGAAAACCTTCCGCGATGAATTATTTGAGCATTACAAATCTCACCGTCCTCCCATGCCTGACGATCTGCGTGCGCAGATTGAACCGCTGCACGCTATGGTCAAAGCGATGGGGCTGCCTTTGCTGGCTGTCTCGGGCGTTGAGGCTGACGACGTTATTGGCACCCTGGCGCGCGAAGCTGAAAAGGCTGGCCGTCCGGTGCTGATCAGTACCGGTGATAAAGACATGGCGCAGCTGGTAACACCTGGGATCACGCTGATTAATACCATGACCAACACCATTCTTGGCCCGGAAGAAGTGGTTGCCAAATATGGCGTGCCGCCAGAACTCATTATTGATTTCCTCGCCCTGATGGGGGATTCCTCGGATAACATCCCTGGCGTGCCGGGCGTGGGCGAAAAAACAGCTCAGGCGCTGCTGCAAGGGTTAGGTGGGTTGGATACGCTGTACGCTGAGTCCGACAAAATTGCCGGACTTACCTTCCGTGGTGCAAAAACCATGGCCGGAAAGCTCGCCGATAACAAAGAGGTGGCTTACCTCTCTTATCAGTTAGCCACCATCAAAACCGACGTCGAGCTGGAGCTTACCTGCGACCAGCTTGAAGTGCAGGAACCCGCCGCAGAAGAACTGCTTGGCCTGTTCAGAAAATACGAATTTAAACGCTGGACCACGGATGTCGAAGCCGGGAAATGGCTTCAGGCGAAAGGGGCAAAAGCTGCGGCGAAGCCGAAAGAAACTATCGTTGTCGATGCCGAAGAGCAGGCAGAAGAAGAAGCGGCAGCGCTCTCATTCGATAACTATGAAACCATCCTTGAAGAGTCGCAGCTCGTCGCCTGGATTGAAAAGCTGAAAAAAGCACCGGTATTTGCGTTCGATACCGAAACGGACAGTCTCGATAACATATCTGCCAATATGGTAGGTCTGTCATTCGCGACGGAGCCGGGTATGGCAGCCTATGTTCCGGTAGCGCATGACTATCTGGATGCGCCGGAGCAGATCTCGCGCGAGCGCGCCTTAGAACTGCTGAAGCCGATTCTGGAAGACGAGAAAGCGCTGAAGGTCGGGCAAAACCTGAAGTACGACCGCGGTATTCTGCAAAACTACGGCATTGAACTGCGTGGTATCGCTTTTGACACCATGCTGGAATCTTACATTCTGGACAGCGTGGCGGGCCGCCATGATATGGATTCCTTATCCGATCGTTGGCTGAAACACAAAACCATCACCTTTGAAGAAATTGCCGGTAAGGGCAAAAATCAGCTGACCTTTAACCAGATCGCGCTGGAAGAAGCAGGCCGCTACGCCGCGGAAGACGCTGACGTCACGCTACAGCTCCATCTCAAAATGTGGCCGAAATTGCAGAAGCACGAAGGGCCGCTGAATGTTTTCCAGAACATTGAGATGCCGCTGGTGCCTGTGCTGTCCCGCATTGAGCGTAACGGCGTCAAAATCGACCCAACGGTGCTGCATAATCACTCTGGCGAGCTGGCGCAGCGCCTGACCGAGCTTGAACAGAAAGCGCATGAGCTTGCTGGAGAGGCATTTAACCTGTCGTCACCGAAACAGCTGCAAACCATCCTGTTTGAAAAGCAGGGTATTAAACCGCTGAAGAAAACGCCGGGCGGCGCGCCTTCAACCTCTGAAGAGGTGCTGGAAGAGCTGGCGCTGGACTATCCGCTGCCAAAAGTTATCCTGCAGTACCGTGGTCTGGCGAAGCTGAAATCGACCTATACCGACAAACTGCCGTTGATGATTAACCCGAAAACGGGCCGCGTACATACTTCCTATCACCAGGCTGTAGCGGCGACCGGGCGACTTTCGTCAACCGATCCTAACCTGCAAAACATTCCGGTGCGTAATGAAGAGGGCCGCCGTATACGCCAGGCTTTCATTGCGCCAGAGGATTATCTGATTGTCTCCGCAGACTACTCGCAAATCGAACTGCGTATTATGGCGCACCTGTCGCGTGACAAAGGCCTGCTGACGGCATTTGCCGAAGGGAAGGATATCCACCGGGCAACAGCTGCCGAAGTGTTTGGCCTGCCGCTGGACAGCGTGACAAACGAACAGCGTCGTAGCGCTAAAGCGATTAACTTTGGCCTTATTTACGGCATGAGCGCATTTGGCCTTTCACGCCAGCTCAACATTCCGCGTAAAGAGTCGCAGAAGTATATGGATCTCTACTTTGAGCGCTATCCGGGCGTGCTGGAATATATGGAGCGTACCCGCGCGCAGGCGAAAGAGAAAGGCTACGTTGAAACGCTGGATGGCCGTCGTCTTTACCTTCCGGACATCAAATCCAGCAACGCCGCGCGCCGTGCTGGCGCTGAACGTGCTGCTATCAATGCCCCGATGCAGGGCACTGCGGCAGACATCATCAAACGCGCGATGATCGCCGTTGATGCCTGGCTGGAAAAAGAGAAACCGCGCGTGAAAATGATCATGCAGGTACACGATGAACTGGTATTTGAAGTCCATAAAGACGACCTGGAAAAGGTCTCTCAGAAGATCCATGAACTGATGGAAAACAGCATGAAGCTGGACGTTCCGTTGCTGGTGGAAGTGGGTAGCGGCGAAAACTGGGATCAGGCTCACTAAGCGTTATCGGAATAACGCGCGTTTTATGTAAGTAAGCAACATAAGTACGCGCGTTTTGTGACGATCATTAGAATTCCCTATGTAAAGAATGAAAAAAAACTACAAAAAGTGCTTTTTCAAGAGACAAAAAAAGAGTAGAGTTAACGACGTAGGGTACAGAGGTAAGATGTTCTATCTTTCAGACCTTTTACTTCACGTAATCGGATTTGGCTGAATATTTTAGCCGCCCCAGTCAGTAATGACTGGGGCGTTTTTTATTGCGGGAAGGAAAGTTTCGGGCGAAAAAAACGCGGTCATCGCCGCGCCTGTTGTTACTCTGCTTCCGCTTCTGTCGCCGGTTCCAGATCGTTAAACCAGCTGTCTAGCTTCTGTCGCAGTTTGTCCACACCCTGCTTTTTCAGCGAGGAGAACGGTTCAACCTGTACATCACCGTTGAATGCCAGCACCGCTTCACGCACCTTGTTCACCTGCGCCTTGCGCGCGCCGCTCGCCAGCTTATCCGCTTTTGTCAGCAGCACCAGCACCGCAATATCGCTTGCCACCGCCCAGTCAATCATCTGCTGGTCGAGATCTTTTAGCGGGTGTCGAATATCCATCAGCACCACCAGACCTTTCAGACACATGCGTTTTTCCAGGTATTCACCCAGCGCACGCTGCCATTTGATCTTCATCTCTTCCGGTACCTGCGCGTAACCGTAGCCCGGTAAATCGACCAGGCGTTTGCCTTCAGCCACTTCAAACAGGTTAATCAGCTGAGTACGGCCAGGTGTTTTTGAGGTACGCGCCAGGTTTTTCTGATTGGTCAGCGTATTCAGGGCGCTGGATTTTCCCGCATTGGAGCGGCCAGCAAATGCCACTTCAATCCCTGTGTCTGAGGGCAGGTGGCGAATATCGGGCGCACTGGTGACAAAATGCGTCTGTTGGTAGTTCCAGGTAGTCACGTGGTCGTCTCCAAAAATCGTAATCTGCGGGGGATTATACCTGAATGCGGGCAAAAGGCTTTTCCCTTCGTCATTGACGTGTAAGTGAAAGCCCTACGGAATGTAAGAGATCTGCCCTTAAGCTTATGAGAAATTTAAGAGAAATCGCAGGCGCTAAAAAACTCAAAATATTAAAATTCAAAGAGTTATTAATGAGTAATTATCTGAAAATCCGGTTTAGTACCTTTTCGTTGCTTGTTAGTTTAAGAGAACAAGGTAAAGTGTGCGTCAAGGCGAGGATGCCAGCAGGAAAACGACTTAAGGATAAGGGTCAGGAGCGCCAGGAGGCGAAGACTCAGGATTGTCAGGACGACCGGCGCCTGGAGGCGTTTTTAACAGGAAACGGAACCGTATCACGGACGGTAGTAGCCAAGGGATAAACAGGGTTTGTTGAAGGCAAACAGGGAATGTCTGACCCGTTAAGGGTTGTGAGTCAGGAAAAAAGGCGACAGATTGCTCTGTCGCCTTTTTTCTTTGCTTGCTTTCTGCTAGATTTCGCCGCAATTCTATACTGAAGAAAACGACTTAAAGATAAAACATCATGAAAAAACCGACCTCCGCTGCGGGCGCGAAACGCCCTGCAAAAGCACGCCGCAAAACGCGCGAAGAACTGAATCAGGAAGCGCGCGATCGCAAACGCGATAAAAAGCATCGTGGCCATACTGCGGGTAGCCGTGCTAATGGTGGCGGTGCCGCAGGCGCTTCTGCAAAAGGCAAACAGCAGAAAGATCCTCGTATCGGCAGTAAAACTCCCATTCCACTGGGCGTGACAGACACGCCGGTCACTAAGCAGCACAAACCAAAGAGCGAGAAACCTATGCTTTCACCGCAGGCTGAGCTGGATATGCTGGAGAACGATGAGCGCCTGGATGCGCTGCTGGAACGTCTTGAAGAGGGTGAAACCCTGACCGCTGAAGAGCAGTCCTGGGTAGATGCCAAACTGGATCGCATTGATGAACTGATGCAGAAGCTGGGTCTGTCCTACGATGATGAAGAAGACGAAGAGGAAGACGAAAAGCAGGAAGATATGATGCGTCTGCTGAAAGGTGGAAACTAACATTTGCACCCGGCAGGTACACTCGTCCTGCTTATAACCCTTCCGGTTATATGTTATCTGGTGTGGTTATTCGTTAAACTACGGCGGTTGTCGCGGCGACAGAAGTGGCTGCGCACCCGAATGATGGCCCGCAACGGGACCAGAACGGGCCGCCGTATACGAACGCGACACCAACGGAAGGAGTGAGTATGTCTGTACCATCTATCGACTGGGATTTGGCCCTGATCCAGAAATATAACTATTCCGGGCCGCGTTATACCTCATACCCCACCGCGCTGGAGTTTTCTGACGCTTTCGGCGAGGCGGATTTTCAGCATGCTGTGGCGCGCTATCCCGAGCGCCCGCTGTCGCTCTACGTCCATATTCCGTTCTGCCACAAGCTCTGCTACTTCTGCGGCTGCAATAAAATCGTTACCCGCCAGCAGCACAAAGCCGATCAATACCTCGATGCGCTTGAACAGGAAATTCTGCACCGCGCACCGCTGTTTAAAGGCCGTCACGTCAGCCAGCTTCATTGGGGCGGCGGTACGCCAACTTATCTGAACAAAGCGCAGATCAGCCGCCTGATGGCGCTACTGCGCGGCAATTTCATTTTTAACGACGACGCTGAAATTTCGATCGAGGTCGATCCGCGTGAAATCGAGCTGGATGTGCTGGATCATTTACGCGCCGAAGGCTTCAACCGCCTGAGTATGGGTGTACAAGACTTCAACAAAGAAGTACAGCGCCTGGTCAACCGCGAGCAGGATGAAGCGTTTATCTTTGCCTTACTCAACCATGCGCGTGAAATCGGCTTTACCTCAACGAATATAGACCTGATTTACGGCCTGCCGAAGCAGACGCCGGAGAGCTTCGCCTACACGCTTAAACGCGTGGCTGAGCTCAACCCGGACCGTCTGAGCGTCTTTAACTATGCGCACCTGCCGACGCTGTTCGCCGCGCAGCGCAAAATCAAAGATGCGGATCTGCCTTCCGCCCAGCAGAAGCTGGACATTTTGCAGGAGACCATCGCCTCGCTGACCGAAACCGGCTATCAGTTTATCGGGATGGATCACTTTGCCCGCCCTGACGACGAACTGGCGATTGCTCAGCGCGAAGGTGTTCTCCATCGTAACTTCCAGGGATACACCACCCAGGGAGATACCGATCTGCTCGGAATGGGTGTCTCCGCTATCAGCATGATTGGCGACTGCTACGCCCAGAACCAAAAAGAGCTGAAGCTGTATTACCAGCAGGTTGATGAAACGGGCAACGCGCTGTGGCGCGGCATTGCGTTAACGCGCGACGACTGCATCCGTCGTGATGTGATTAAGGCGCTTATCTGCAACTTCCGTCTCGAATTCCGCGAGGTGGAGTCGCAATGGGATCTGCAATTCAGCGATTACTTTGCCGAAGACCTGAAGCTTCTGGCGCCGCTGGCGAAGGACGGGCTGGTGGATGTGTCGGAGAGCGCGGTGGTCGTCACGCCGAAGGGGCGTCTGTTGATTCGTAATATCTGCATGTGCTTCGATGCCTATCTGCGCCAGAAAGCGCGTTTACAGCAGTTCTCGCGCGTGATTTAAGTTGCAATGTCGGGAGGCGCTTCGCTTACCCGGCCTACAACTCGCACTTATGTAGGCCGGGTAAGGCGAAGCCGCCACCCGGCTTTTCATCGACAGCTCGTTAGCTAAACAGCCCAACCAGTGCCGCACACAATACCGCCGCAACGGCAGTTTGTGGCGTGTGGCTTTCTGCTGCACCGCTCGAAAGCAAGGTCACTAATGATTCCAGCATGATGCACCCCTCCAGTTTCCGGGCACGATCATACAAAACTCATCGGAACAGTAAAGCGCAAAATAACGGCACTTTGCGCTCAATTAGTAACCTTTACACAGCGGAGTAAGATCACTCCATTCCCAGCTCTTTCAGCTTGCGCGTCAGGGTGTTTCGACCCCATCCCAACAGGCGAGCCGCTTCCTGTTTGTGGCCCTGGGTATGACGAAGCGCGGTGGTCAACAGCGTGCGCTCCATTTCAGGCTGTGCTTCAGAAAGCAAGTTTTGATGACCGGAACGCAGCGCGCGATCTGCCCACTGCGCCAGCAGCGTTGCCCAGCTGTCCGGCAGCGTATGTCCTGCGGTGCTCTCGGGCACGGTGGCTTCAAACAGTTCTGCCGGTAAATCCTGAATCAGCACTTCCTGGCCGGCGGCCATCACCGTCAGCCAGCGACAGGTGTTTTCCAGCTGACGCACGTTGCCCGGCCACGCCAGACGGGTGAGGGCGGCATCCGTTTCCGGATGAAGCTGCTTGGCTTCCACGCCCAGCTCGCGGGCCGCCACCTGCAGGAAATGGCGCGCCAGACGCGGGATATCTTCCCGACGCTCGCGCAGCGGCGGCAGGTGGACGCGGATCACGTTCAGACGATGGAATAAATCCTCACGGAATTTCCCCTCCTGTACGCGCAGCTCCAGGTTCTGGTGCGTCGCGGCGATAATGCGTACGTCCACCTTCACCGGCGCATACCCGCCCACGCGGTAAAACTGTCCATCTGCCAGCACGCGCAACAGTCGGGTCTGTACATCCAGCGGCATATCGCCGATTTCATCCAGGAAAAGCGTGCCGCCGTCAGCCTGTTCAAAGCGTCCCTGACGAATGGTATTGGCTCCGGTAAATGCCCCTTTTTCGTGGCCGAACAGCTCAGATTCAATTAAATCCTTAGGGATCGCTGCCATGTTCAGGGCGATAAAGGGGGCTTTCGCCCGCGGGCTGTGGCGATGCAGGGCGTGTGCGACCAACTCTTTACCGGTCCCTGATTCACCGTTAATCAAGACGCTGATAGACGAACGCGACAGACGCCCGATGATGCGAAACACGTCCTGCATGGCTGGCGCTTCACCGATGATGTCCGTCGTTGGTCCAAAGTCGGGGGCATTGCGGGGCTGCTGTTGCTCCTGATAGTGGCTGATAGCGCGCTCAACCAGCGCAACGGCTTCGTCGATATCAAACGGTTTTGGCAGGTAATCAAACGCGCCCTGCTGGTACGCGCTGACGGCAGCATCCAGGTCGGAGTGGGCGGTCATTATGATGACCGGAAGCATAGGGTGGCGCTGTTTGATCTGCTTTAAGAGCGCCAGTCCGTCCATACCCGGCATGCGAATATCCGAGAGCAGAACGTCCGGCGTTTTGGTGGTGAGTGCGTCGAGCACCTCGCTGCCACTCTCAAACGTCGTGCAGCTTAATCCCGCTCCTGTGAGCGCGCGTTCAAGCACCCAACGGATGGAGCTATCGTCATCGACTACCCAGACTATCCCTCGTTGCATAAACGTCACCTTTATTTTTTAATCGGCAGGAAAACCGAAAACTCGGTATGTCCCGGCCAACTGGTAAATTCAATTTTGCCGGAGTGTTGGTCAATCAAATTTCGGGCTATGGATAACCCCAGCCCGGTGCCGCCTTCGCGACCGCTGACCATCGGGTAGAACAGGGTGTCCTGGAGATGCGGCGGGATCCCCGGTCCGTTATCTTCCACATCAATACGTGCTGCCAGACGATAACGTACGCCGTGCAGCGTCAGCTGGAACGCGGTGCGGGTACGCAGAATAATTTCGCCACCCTCCGGGCCCAGCGCCTGCAACGCGTTACGCACAATGTTCAACAGCACCTGTTCAATCTGGTCCGGATCGTGCGCCAGCTCCGGCAGGCTTGGGTCATAGTCACGCACCAGCGTGACGTTATCCGGCAGCTCCATCGAGACGAGTTTCACCACCCGCTCCGCGACCTTGTGAATGCTTTCTGAAACGTGCATCCCTGGCTGCTGCGGCCCGAGCAGGCGATCGACCAGATTACGCAGACGGTCCGCCTGCTCAATAATGACGTTGGTATACTCCGCCAGGGCAGGGTCAGGCAGCGCTTTGGTCAAAAGCTGTGCCGCACCGCGTAAGCCGCCCAGCGGGTTTTTGATCTCATGGGCCAGCCCGCGCACCAGGTCGCGCGCCGCAATCTGCTGCGCATGCTGAAGCTGCTCCTGGCTGAGACGACGCTGGTTATCCATCGGCGCCATTTCCAGCAGAATCATGCCATCTGGCAGACGCTGTGCGGTGAGGGACAAAATATGCGAGCGTCCGTCAATCACCAGCGTCACTTCGTTATCGGTGAAGCCCTGACCCGCCTGCAAACTCTCCTGCATCAGGCCAATATTCAGCGAGAAATAGCTCAGCAGTTCTGGCAGCGGCGTGCCAAACAGTTTACGGGCGCTTTGGGCGAGCAGCTGCTGCGCCGCCGGGTTGGCGTAATGCACCGCCAGCTCGTCGTCGACCAGCAAAATACTGTTAATTAAAGAATTGAGGATCTGCCCAGCATCGGGCAGCGTGCCAGTTGCCATTCAGCAGTCTCCTGGAGTCGTTGCACTATTTTAGTGCAGTATAGCGTTTTAGAGGTAAAAAGCGCGTGAGATCAGGTTGTTGGTGGAGAAAAAAGCCCATCCGAAGATGGGCTAAAGTTTCCACGGCAACGACTCCCGACGCGTATGCGCCGGGTAAAACAAATCAATTAAACGCTGTAGTACAGTTCGAACTCAACCGGGTGCGGCGTCATGCGAACGCGGTCGTTTTCTTCGGTACGCAGCGCGATGTAAGCGTCGATAGCTTCATCGGTGAACACGCCGCCAGCGGTCAGGAACTCGCGGTCTGCGTCCAGCGCCTGGAGGGCTTCTTCCAGAGAGCCGGCAACCTGTGGGATCTCTTTCGCTTCTTCTGGCGGCAGGTCGTACAGGTTTTTGTCCATGGCTTCGCCCGGGTGGATCTTGTTCTTGATACCGTCCAGACCGGCCATCAGCAGTGCTGCGAAGCACAGGTATGGGTTAGCCGCCGGGTCCGGGAAGCGCACTTCGATACGACGCGCTTTCGGAGACGCAACCACCGGGATACGGATAGAAGCAGAACGGTTACGGGCAGAGTACGCCAGCATTACTGGTGCTTCGTAGCCAGGGACCAGACGCTTGTAGGAGTTAGTGGTTGGGTTCGCCAGGGCGTTGATCGCTTTAGCGTGTTTGATAACACCACCGATGTAGTGCAGCGCCTGCTCAGACAGACCCGCGTATTTGTCGCCAGAGAACAGGTTGGTGCCGTTCTTGGACAGGGACATGTGGCAGTGCATGCCGGAACCGTTGTCGCCAAACATTGGTTTTGGCATGAAGGTCGCGGTTTTACCGAAACGGTGCGCAACGTTGTGTACAACGTATTTGTAGATCTGAATCTCATCCGCTTTTTTGGTCATGGTGTTGAAGCGGGTAGCGATCTCGTTCTGGCCAGCCGTTGCCACTTCGTGGTGGTGCGCTTCAACAACCAGGCCCATCTCTTCCATGATCAGACACATGGTAGAACGGATGTCCTGAGAAGAATCGACCGGAGGAACCGGGAAGTAACCGCCTTTCACGCCCGGACGGTGACCTTTGTTACCACCTTCGTATTTGGTGGAAGAGTTCCATGCGCCTTCGATGTCATCGATAGCGACGTGGGAACCAGAAATGGAAGCACCAAAACGGATGTCATCGAACAGGAAGAACTCTGGCTCTGGCCCGAACAGAACGGTGTCTGCGATACCGGTAGAACGCAGGTACTCTTCAGCGCGTTTTGCGATGGAGCGTGGGTCACGGTCATAGCCTTGCAGCGTGCCAGGTTCCAGGATATCGCAGCGGATGATCAGCGTAGGTTCTTCGTAGAACGGGTCAATGAGCGCAGTGGTTGCATCTGGCATCAGAACCATGTCGGATTCGTTAATGCCTTTCCAGCCGCCAATGGAGGAGCCGTCAAACATTTTGCCTTCTTCAAAGAATTCGGCGTTCACCTGATGAGCAGGGATCGTGACGTGCTGTTCTTTACCTTTGGTATCGGTGAAGCGCAGATCAACAAACTTCACTTCATGTTCGTTCAGCATCGTCAAAACGTGTTCAGCGGACATACTTAACTCTCCAGATTGGTCATTGTCGTCGTGGTAACGAGGTCTTCAAATCGGCTGGGCTGCCATATTTTTACTGTATTTCTGTAAAGCGAAATCTGTGCCAACTTTTAAAACACCCCAAAAAGGCGTTATCATGCGCACCATAGTGCAGAAGGGCTGCACCACATTGGATTCGTTGCACCATTATAGTGCTTCAGTGTGAACATTGAGCACCATATTGGTGCAATTTACGTTAAAGTGCCCTTTTACCGCTCCGTGAAAGCGATCACAAAGCATCTCTGCAATACTTGTTTGCGGGGGATGTTTGTGATCCTGTTTTGTAGTGCGATTAATCCGTGTACAATAACGCGCTATTTCTAAATGCCTGAGGCAAAGTTGTGATCGAAAAATTGCGTAATATCGCCATCATCGCGCACGTCGACCATGGTAAAACTACCCTGGTTGATAAGCTGCTACAGCAGTCCGGTACGTTTGATGCTCGTGCCGAAACTCAAGAGCGTGTGATGGACTCCAACGATTTGGAGAAAGAGCGTGGGATTACCATCCTCGCCAAAAACACCGCTATCAAATGGAATGACTACCGTATCAACATCGTTGATACCCCAGGGCACGCCGACTTCGGTGGTGAAGTTGAGCGCGTGATGTCCATGGTGGATTCCGTGCTGCTGGTGGTTGACGCATTTGATGGCCCTATGCCGCAAACGCGCTTCGTGACCAAAAAAGCATTTGCCCACGGCCTGAAACCTATCGTTGTGATCAACAAGGTTGACCGTCCTGGCGCGCGTCCTGACTGGGTTGTTGACCAGGTCTTCGACCTGTTCGTTAACCTCGACGCGACTGACGAACAGCTGGACTTCCCTATCGTTTATGCGTCTGCGCTGAACGGTATCGCCGGTCTGGATCACGAAGACATGGCGGAAGACATGACTCCGCTGTACCAGACGATTGTTGACCGCGTTCCTGCGCCAAACGTTGACCTGGAAGGCACCCTGCAAATGCAGATCTCCCAGCTCGACTACAACAACTATGTTGGCGTAATCGGCATTGGTCGTATCAAGCGCGGTAAAGTGAAGCCTAACCAGCAGGTCACTATCATCGATAGCGAAGGCAAAACCCGTAACGGTAAAGTCGGTAAAGTTCTGACTCACCTGGGTCTTGAGCGTATCGAGAGCGACATCGCTGAAGCGGGCGACATCATCGCTATTACCGGTCTGGGTGAACTGAACATCTCCGATACCATCTGCGATCCGCAGAACGTCGAAGCGCTGCCAGCCCTGTCCGTTGATGAACCAACCGTATCCATGTTCTTCAACGTCAACACCTCTCCGTTCTGTGGTAAAGAAGGTAAGTTCGTTACCTCTCGTCAGATCCTTGACCGCCTGAACAAAGAGCTGGTGCACAACGTTGCGCTGCGCGTTGAAGAAACCGAAGACGCTGATGCATTCCGCGTTTCCGGTCGTGGTGAGCTGCACCTGTCTGTTCTGATTGAGAACATGCGTCGTGAAGGTTTCGAGATGGCGGTATCCCGTCCGAAAGTTATCTTCCGCGAAATCGATGGCCGTAAACAAGAGCCGTTCGAAAACGTCACGCTGGACGTTGAAGAGCAGCACCAGGGTTCTGTCATGCAGGCACTGGGTGAGCGTAAAGGCGACCTGAAAAACATGAATCCAGATGGCAAAGGCCGCGTACGTCTCGACTACGTGATCCCAAGCCGTGGCCTGATCGGCTTCCGTTCTGAGTTCATGACCATGACCTCTGGTACCGGCCTGCTGTACTCCACCTTCAGCCACTATGACGACATCCGTCCGGGCGAAGTGGGCCAGCGTAACAACGGCGTACTGATCTCCAACGGTCAGGGTAAAGCGGTTGCGTTTGCGCTGTTCGGTCTGCAGGATCGCGGTAAGCTGTTCTTGGGTCACGGTGCTGAAGTTTACGAAGGCCAGATCATCGGTATTCACAGCCGTTCTAACGACCTGACAGTAAACTGCCTGACCGGTAAGAAACTGACCAACATGCGTGCGTCCGGTACTGACGAAGCAACGGTTCTGGTTCCACCGATCAAGATGACGCTGGAGCAGGCTCTGGAATTCATCGATGATGACGAACTGGTAGAAGTGACGCCTCAGTCAATTCGTATCCGTAAACGTCACCTGACCGAGAACGATCGTAAACGTGCTATGCGCGGTGCGAAAGAAGAGTAATTCGGTTATGCCGTAGGCCGGGTAAAGCGCAAGCGCCACCCGGCAACGAAAAGCCGCTGAGCGATCAGCGGCTTTTTTATTAGAAGGAATAACGTAACCCTAACCGAATCCGGTACTGCTCGCGGTTGTAATCATTCCATCGGTCCAGCCACTGGAGTTCGAGGTACGGCAGCCAGTTTCTGTCGATTTTATAGCTGAACTTGTTGGTAATTTCCCAGTGATGATCTTTGCCATTTTTGCTGTGGTAATCATTCACCCGCTGGAAAAAGTGCGGCTCAAAGGTGTAGAAAAACGCATCCGTCACTTTGAAATTCCAGTAGTTGGCGAATTCGTGCGTGTCGTTTTTATCCATCTGCCCGTTATAGTCCGGCGTATCGTAATTGTTATGGTTATAGCGATAGCGGAACGTCAGATTGAACCAGTCCGTAAATTTATAGTTAGTATCTAAATAGAGTGCTCCACCCGATCCTGCGCTGCTGTCATTGATCAAGCCGCCGGGCTGGAAGGTGAGTTTGTCGGTCGGTTTGAAGAGCGGATACCAACCCTCGATTTCGTCATAGCTGTGCTTCAGTTCGTCCCATTTCCCCACGTTATAAGCGTTGGTGAACATCAGCCCCGCGCCCATATCGAAGTTATAGCCCGCACGCAGGATCACCTCGTGCAGCTCAGAGGCCGTATTGTACGCTTCGCGCGTTTCGACATAGGCCCCGGCAAAAACCGGGCAGGACACAGACGACACGATCAGTACGGTGATGATTCTATTCATAATTTGTCCATGTATCAGGTACAGAAAGGCCTCCCTCCTGATTAACAGGAAGGACATATTGGCCGGATTTATAGTTATAAAGTGACTGCTGACGCTTTATTGTTGGTGGTTATCTCAGGGGTATTTGCTGTCTGTTTTTTCCGTTTTCCAATCTCCTCGATAATAAAGGCGAAGCGCGCTTCGTTGAGTTTATAAAACAGCCCCATGGTCACGGCAGCAACGATCGCCAGGCCGCACGGCCAGAGGAAAATCAGCTGACGCAAACCCAGCAGCGTGCCCGCGCTCTGCACGGCATGGGGAACGTAGCCAATCTGGGTCAGCATGATGCCGGGCAGAAAACCGGCGAGCGCCGCGGAGATTTTGCGCGAGAAGGTATAGCCGGTATACACCGACCCTTCGGCGCGAATCCCGGTTTTCCACTCGCCGTAATCAACCGTATCCGGCACCAGCGCCCAGTTCAGGCTGTTCACAAACGCCGTGCCAAAGAAGGCCATGCAGGAAAAGAGCACGAACAGCAGGGAGCTGGTCCCCCAGAAGAAATTCAGCACGTCGCCCACCGCCCACAGCGCCAGCCCGCCCAGATAGACCGGTTTCTTGCCAAAGCGCTTTACCGCACCGGGCACCAGAAACACGCCAATCAGAATGCAGCCCATGCTGAAAAAGCCCATCCACGACAGGAGATGCAGATCGTTCAGCACATACTGGGTGTAATAGACCTGAATCGCCAGCTTGATGTTAAACGCGGCGAGGGTACAGAGGTTGGCGATGCACAGCACCAGCAGCGGCGGATTGCGGAAAATTGCGCAGAATGATTTCAGAATGCCGGGCTTATGGTGATCGGGCGTAAGCTCGACGTAGCGCTCTTTCACCCCGCTGTAGCACCACCACATGCAGAACAGCCCTCCGGTGACGAACACCAGCGCGGCCACCAGATAGCCGAGTGAGGGCTGGCTGACGAACAGCGCCTGAATCGGCATAAAGCCGACGGTGCAGAGCAACAGTCCTACCGTTGCGCCGCCCTGACGCCACGCCGCAAGCTGCGCGCGCTCGTTCGGGTTTTTGGTGATGGCCGGAACCATTGCACCGTAGGCGCAGTTCATCAGGCTGTAGCAGAGGCCAAACATCATGAAGAGCACGGTGGCGAGGGCCGTTTTCACCGTCAGGCTAAAGTCGTTGGCCATAAACTGCGCCGTGGCCACCAGCGCCACCGGGACGGAGGCGTAGAGAATGAATGGCCGGAATTTCCCCCGCGCGCCGATATTACGCCGGGAGTCCAGCAGCACCCCGGTCAGCATGTCGGTAAACGCGGTAAAGAACTTGGCGACCAGAAAAATGATGCCGCCGTAGAACGCGGGCATGCCCAGCTCGTCCGTGTAAAACTTCAGCAGATACAGCGTGCCAATACAGAGCATCAGGTTCGAGCCAAAATCGCCCATCCCGTAGGCGCACTTCTCTCGCAGGCTCAATTTCAGGGTTAACGGATCAGTATTGTGTGTCATGGTCGATCCTCAAAGCGCCCCGCAGGGCGCTCAATCACGTCATTTATGCCGTACGTTTGCGCAGCTCAATTTCTTCCACGATGCGCACATACATCTTCTCGTTGAGGTTGTAGAAGCAGCCCATCGCCACGATGGTGATGACCGCCAGCAGGCTCGGGTAGATAAATATCAGCTGCCGCAGCCCTTCAACCGTGCCGGCGGATTGCACCACGTTGGGCACATAGCCAATCTGCGTAAGCATGATCCCCGGGAAGAAGCCCGCCAGCGCCTGCGATACCTTGCGGAAGAAGGTAAAGCCGGTATAGACCGTCCCCTCGGAGCGTACGCCGGTGCGCCACTCGCCGTACTCCACGGTATCGGAGACCAGCGCCCAGTTCAGGCTGTTCACGAACGCGGAACCGAAGAACGCCAGACAGGAGAACGCCACAAAGCTCACCGAGCCGCCGCCGAAGAAGTAGTTAAGCAGATCGCCTGCCACCCAAATTGCCAGCCCGCTGATGTAGACCTTTTTCTTACCAAAGCGCCGCACCGCGCCGGGCATCATAAAGACGCCAATAAAAATACAACCCATGCTGAAGAAGCCCATGTACGACAGCAGGATCGGGTCGTTCAGCACGTACTGCGTGTAGTAGACCTGAATGGCGAGTTTGACGTTAAAGGCACCCAGCGTGCACAGGTTAGCGATGCACAGGATAAACAGCGGACGGTTCCCGGCGATGGCGCGAAACGACTGCAACAGCCCCGGTTTCTGCGCCGGGTTAGCAGGTTGCGTCTCAACGTAACGCTCGGTTACGCCCTTATAGCACCACCACATAAAGAATAACCCGAACAGCGAGAAGAGGGTGGCGGCAAAGATGTAGCCAAGCTGGTCATTGCCCTCAATGAGGTTCATCACCGGTACAAAGCCCACCGTACAGAGCAGCAGGCCGAGCGTGGCGCCGCCCTGACGCCAGGCCGCCAGCGAGGCTCGCTCGTCCGGGTTTTTGGTAATGGCGGGCACCATCGCGCCGTAAGAGCAGTTCATCATGCTGAAGAACAGGCCGTACAGCATGAACAGCACCGTTGCCATCACCGTTTTGCCGGTCATCTCAAACGGTGTGCCGACGAAGTTGGCAATCGCCAGCAGCGTCACAGGGAAGGCTGCATACAGCACGAACGGGCGGAATTTCCCTTTCGGGCCAATCTTGCGCCGGGAGTCGAGCATGATCCCGGTGCCCATATCGGTGAAGGCGGTAAAAAACTTCGCAATCAGGAAGATAATCCCCCCGTAGGTACCGGGCAGTCCCAGCACGTCGGTGTAGAACTTCAGCAGATACAGCGTGCCGATATCCAGCAGGATGTTAGAGCCGAGATCGCCCATCCCGTAGGCGAGTTTTTCTTTAAACGGCAGGCGCAGGGTTGCCGGGTCAGAAGTATGTTGACTCATTATTGTTCTCCGTCTGCCCGCAGGTTTCCCCGCGGGCGAGCCTTATCAGATATGACGTAAGGTGCTAAACAGATCTGCCCATTCGCTTTGCTGGCGATAGAAGACCGGCGGTTTGCCGAGCGGGGCATCAACGGTCACGTCACCGCCCTGGCAGGTTTCCCCCGTCCACGCATTGACCCAGCTGTCCTGCGGCAGATAGAGCGACCAGTCGCGGCGTCCCTCTTCATGAACCGGGGCCACCAGCAGATCGCGGCCAAACAGGTACTGGTATTTCAGCGTGTAGGCGCGCGCGTCGTCCTCGTAGTGCAGGAACAGCGGACGCATCACCGGCAGGCCGCTTTTCGCGTTCTGCGCAACCGCAGCTTTGATGTACGGCTTCAGAGTGGTGAACACGGTGGTCATGCGCGCGAAGTGCGCGATGGTTTCGGCGTCGCCGTCGAACTGCCAGTTGTCGCTAGGGCGATTGCCCTCGTGGGTACGCATCATCGGCGTAAAGGCGCTGAAATCGCACCAGCGCAGCAGCAGCTCTTTGCTGCGCTTCATCTCGAACAGCGTCGTATAGCCGCCAATGTCGCTGTGGTGCAACCCGTGCCCGGTCATCGCCAGAGACAGCGCCGCCGGTACGACGGACGCCAGACCGTCGTCCAGGCTCCAGTCGACGTTCTGATCCCCCGCCCACATCATCACCGAGTGCTTCTGGCTGCCGGTGTAGCCCGCGCGCATGAAGAACAGGATCTCCCCGAGCTTGCCGGTCTCCTCCAGTGCTTCGTAGTTACATTTCGCCCACAGGGCAGGCCAGGCGTTATGCATGATCTCCGCGCTAACGCCGTTGTGCAGGTAGGTATCGGTCGGCAGATATTCCCCGAAATCGGCCATCCAGCCGCCGCAGCCCAGTTCGATCAGGTTCTTTTTGATGACCTCTTTGTACCAGCCGTAGGCTGCCGGGTTGGTCAGGTCGATAACGCCTGCGTAGAACTCGCCGAACTCAACGTGGTAATCCTCGCCGTTGGCGTTTTTGGTCAGATAGCCGCGTTTCGCCGCCTCTTCGCAGAGATCTTTATCGCTGGCGACGTACGGGTTGATATAGGAGAGGAACTGCACGCCTTCCTGTTTCCACTGCGCAATCCGCTCATCAAGCTGCGGATAGAGCGCGCTGTTCCACTTCCAGTTCCACATCACGCGTTTGCCGAAGGAGGTCATGCGGATGCCGGACCAGTCCTGCGCCCAGATGCCGTTCACCTTCACGCCGCCCTCGCGCATGGCGTCGAGCTTCTGCTGACACACCTCGGTGCCACCCTGAATACCCAGCGTCACGCCGTCGTAAACCCAGTCCGGCAGTTCAGGCTGACGCCCCAGCAGGCCGGTCAGTTTTTCCAGCAGATCGACGTAGGTTTCTGCGCATTCGAAGCGCAGCGTGGCGTTATCTTCCCAGAACGCCAGCTCGTGGAAGTCCGGCGCGCTGAAGTCGAAGTTCATATAACAGCTGTTATCCACGTGGCAGTAGTACTTCTGGGTGCTCACGAAGGTAGGCTGCGGGAAGAAGGTCCAGTAGTAATCGCCGCCCGCGTTCTCTTTGCAGTCGGCCTGCCAGGTGACGTAGGTCTGCTTATTGCGGCCCACGCCCTGCTCGCTGGTCCACAGCGGAAACGGCTTGCCGCGCAGATCGAAATACGAGAACTGCTCTCCGCAGCCGTAGATATGATCGTCAGGCTGAGCTGCCAGCCGCAGCCAGATGCGGTTATGGCTGGCGGCGTCATTTTTCAGCTTCAGCTCCAGACGGCCTTCACCATCCACGCCCACCAACAACGTCGCGCTCACCGCGTCGCCGCGGGTAAAGCGGATTGCCCAGCCCGTGCTTTGCTGCGTAACGGTCGCGTTCGTCAGGGCAATCTTTTCGTTGAGCTTGTCTTTGATGCTGAAGTTGCCGCGAAACATCTCGATATCCGCCTCACCTGCGCCGATCCACAGGCAAGGGGCATCCGCAGAGTGGGATAAAATCAGACGGTCCTGCCAGCGCAGGGTAAAACCACTTTCGTTATTTTTCAGGTCAATATTGTGTAGGGTACGCATAAAAACTCCGTCTTTATTATTTGGCCAGGCTATCCAGTAATCCGGCGGCTACGGCAGGCGCTAAGCCCGGCGCCAGCGGCAGGCGGGGGATCACCAGGCAGTGCAGCAGATGGTAAATATCCTGCTTGCCGTCCCAGACTTTGGTGGTCACTTCGTTATTGGTGTCCAGCTCCTGCCACCATGAACCGTTTTCGTAATCCATCAGGTACTTGATGCAGTAATCCCACCACTTCTGATACCAGGCTTCGTACTGCGCCTCACCGGTGACGGTGTAGAGCGCGTAAGCCGTACCCATCGCTTCGACGATTGGCCAGCGCACGCGTTCGCGGACGATTGGCTTGCCGTCCCAGCCCACGGAGTAGACAAAGCCATCGGCCCCGTCGGGTGCCCAGGCGTCGCGGATAGTGGCGTGGAACAGGCCTTTCGCATCTTCCAGCAGCCATTCCGGCGGGGTTTCAAAGCGCGCTTCCAGGGCGGCGCGCAGGTGCAGCATCAGGCGACCCCACTCAATCCAGTGCCCCGGCGTGCCGCCGTAGGCGCGGAAGCGGTGGGCGGGGTTATCGATGTTGTAGTCGCGGATCGGGTTCCAGTTGGTGTCGAAATGCTCGTTAACGCGGTACTCCCCTTTGCGCGCCACGTCGTGAATAATCACCGAGGCGATGCGCAGGGCGCGGTCGAGCCATTTACGGTCGTGGGTCACGTCATAAACGATCAGGAAGGCTTCCACGGCGTGCATGTTGGCGTTACCGCCGCGGTAATCTTCCGTTTTGCTGAAGGCTTCGTCCCAGGACTCCAGGCACATCTGCTCCTGTTCGCTCCAGAAGTAGCGCTCAATCACCTCGATGGCGTCGTCCAGCAACTTGCGTGCCTGCGGATGGCCGGTGGTGACGGCGCTCGCCGCGCCCAGCAGGACGAAGAAATGCTGATAGCCCTGCTTGGACGCATCAATCACGCCTTCATCGTTTACGCAGGCGTACCAGCCACCGTGCTGCTTGTCGCGCAGCGGACCGTTCAGGGCATTAATGCCGTGCTCAACCAGGGCGTACGCACCAGGACGTCCCATGTTCGCCGCCACCGCGTAAACGTGCAGCATGCGGGCGGTGATCCACAGATGGGTGCCCATATCGCTACGCACCTGCCCGTTATTGCCCAGCCAGCCAAAGCCGGTCGGTACGGCGGCGTTTTTACCGAAATCAAGAATGCGGTCGGTCTCTTGTTCGAGCCAGCGGTTATGGCTCAGGGTATTAAACCATTTCATGTTCGGATCCTTTCTTAACGGCGAGCCATCATTTCGTCGACGATCTCACCCAGACGCTGAAGTTTTGGTACGGAAATATCACGCAGCATCAGCTCGGTGTCCGGCAGGCCAATCACAGAGGACCAGACGGCGCGACCGGCTAAAAAGCCCGATGCCCCCGCCTGCATCGCCACGCTCACCGCGCGCGGGAATAACTTATCGTCCACGCCGGAGGAGAGGATCACCCACGGCATGGCGATGTTCTCGTTCAGCTTCTGCGAGGCCGCCAGCAGCTCCTGCTGCGTGCCCTTACCAAACAGCGGCATTTCCACTTTGTAGAGGTCGGCACCGCTGTCGCCCAGCTCTTTGGCCGCATCGATAATCGACTGCTCGCGGTCAAACGCGGCGCCGCGGCGCGGTGGACGCACAACCGGCTCGATAATGCTCAACAGACCGTTATCGTGGCACAGCGTATTGAACGCTTTCACCATCTCCAGGCGCTGCTGCGGATCTTCATCGCTGCGCCACAGCACCAGCAGCTTCAGCGCCTTGCCGCCGTCGCGTTTGACCGCCTGCGCGTCAATGCTCTTGTCGATCACCACGCTGTCGACCGGAATACCGTTCCCCGGAATAAACTCGTCGGCTGCCACAATCATCGCGCAGCTTTTGGCCACGGCCCGCTGCTCGACAATCTGGCGATAGCAGAACTGCTGGTCGACGAGAATGGCAGAGGCGTACGGCGACAGAATTTTTGCCGCGTTGACTTTAAAATCCGTCAGGTGCTGGTCGATTACCGGTACCGGCGCGCCTGCCGCCGCAAACATCAGGCGCATCGCTTCGCGCTGATCCACGGCCAGCATCGCAAAACCGCCGGAAGGTCGGGTGATATCTTTCAGGGTGTACATCGTCATTCCTCAGTCCTTTCGTATCAGTGTGATTTTTTCAGCCCGGCAGATGCGCGAACCTGTTCAAGAATGGCTGTCCAGTCTTCGCGCCCGCGCCCGGCGGCGCGTGCCTGGTTGTAAACTTCGCGGGAAGCCGCGCCCAGCGGCATTGGGACATGCAGCTGGTTGGCCACGTCGAGGGCGATCCCCAGATCCTTATGCGCAAGGTCGATCATGAAGGCGGGTGAAAGATCCCCTTTCAGCACCTTGTTCGGCCATGACGTGGTGAAGTGGCCTTTGCCCGCAGGTGTGCCGCTCATCACCTTGAGCGCCACGTCAAAGGAGAGGCCAAGCGCTTCGCACAGTACGGCGGCCTCGGCGGAAAGGGCGTTCAGGGCGATGCTCATGTAGTTATTGATGAGCTTCACGCGGATGCCCATTCCCGGCCCGCCGGCGTTAATCAGTTCATTACCCATCGCCATTAAGACGGGGGTGGCGCGCTCAACCTGCTCTGCCGTGCCGCCTGCCAGCAGGAGTAGCGTACCGGCGATGGCATGATCAGAGGTGCGCCCGACGGGCACGTCCATCAGGCTGAAGCCTTGCTCAGCCATGTCGCGGATCAGCGCGTCGGTTTGCAGCGGGTGAATGGTGGACATATCAATGACCAGCGCGTCGCGGGACAACCCTTCGCACACGCCGTGCTCGCCGAACAGCACGCTGCGCACCAGGTCGCCGTTTGGCAGCATAGTGATCACGAATTCGGCATCCGTTGCTGCCTGTGCGGGCGTTGCCGCCGCCCGGGCGCCGCTCTCTACCAGCGCCTGAACCGCCTGCGGGTTCACATCAAAAACGTTAAGCTGGTGGCCCTGTTTCAACAGATTCTTCGCCATGGGCGCGCCCATCTGTCCTAAACCGATAAATGCGATTGCTGACATGCCTCTCTCCTGTCACATCGTGTCAATTTTTGCGCGTTTGTGGTGTCTGTTTTTGATCGTATTTGTAATTTATAGTCAAAAAATTGACACGGGTCACTTTTTAAACATTTGGTGAAATTAAAATGAAGGCATCAGAAATCGCAGAAGGAATCACCATGACTCGCATCGTTTGTGTCGGCATTACCGTGCTGGATCGCATCTGGTATCTCGATGATTTACCAAAAGAAGGTGGGAAATATGTCGCAAAAGACTACACGGAAGTGGGCGGCGGCCCGGCGGCAACGGCGGCAGTGGCAGCCGCGAAGCTGGGCGCGGAAGTGGATTTTATTGGTCGGGTGGGGGACGACGATACCGGCAGACGGTTGCTTGCGGAGCTGGAATCCCTGGGGGTGAACACTCGCTATATGCGCGTAGTTAAGGGGGCCCGATCGTCGCAATCGGCGGTGCTGGTGGATGCAGGTGGGGAAAGAGTGATTGCTAACTACCCCAGCCCCGATCTGCCCGCCGAGGCAGGCTGGCTGCATGAAATCGACTTCTCTCAGTGGGACATTGTCTTAGCCGACGTGCGCTGGCATGACGGGGCAAAACAGGCATTTACCCTGGCCCGTCAGCAGGGCGTTCCGACGTTGCTGGATGCGGATGTTACCCCGCAGGATATCGCGGAGCTGATCGCCTTAAGCGATCACGCGGCCTTCTCTGCGCCTGGGCTGCGGCGTTTAACGCAGTTGGATGAAACAGAAGACGCATTAAAAAAAGCACAAATGCTCACAAATGGACATGTGTATGTCACGCAGGGGCGAGACGGCTGTTTCTGGCTGGAAAACGGCGCGCGATGTCATCAGCCTGGATTTGAAGTGAAGGTCATTGATACCACCGGCGCGGGCGACGTGTTCCACGGTGCGCTGGCGGTCAGCCTGGGGCAGAAATTGCCCGCCGCAGACGCCGTGCGTTTTGCCAGCGCCGTCGCAGCACTGAAATGCACAAAGCCCGGCGGGCGCGCGGGTATACCCGACTGTGATCAAACCCGCTCTTTTTTGTCACTTTTTGTATAAAATGCGGGGCGTGATGGTTTTCAGAGGACAGCCCATGAGCCTTACCGAACTGACCGGCAACCCGCGTCACGATCAGCTGCTGACGCTGATTGCCGATCGCGGCTATATGAACATTGATGAACTGGCGCAGCTGCTGGATGTGTCGACGCAAACCGTGCGCCGGGATATACGTAAGCTTAGCGAGCAGGGGCTGATCACCCGTCATCACGGCGGTGCGGGCAGGGCATCCAGCGTGGTCAATACGGCGTTCGAACAGCGTGAAGTTTCGCTTACCGAAGAGAAACGGGCGATTGCCGAAGCGATTGCGGACTATATCCCGGATGGCTCGACCATCTTTATCACTATCGGGACGACCGTGGAGCACGTTGCCCGGGCACTGCTTAATCATAATCATCTGCGCATCATCACCAACAGCCTGCGGGTGGCGCACATTCTTTATAAGAACCCGCGTTTTGAGGTGATGGTACCTGGCGGTACGCTGCGCCCGCATAACGGCGGCATTATCGGGCCTGCGGCAACGGCGTTTGTGTCTGGCTTCCGGGCGGACTACCTCGTGACCAGCGTGGGGGCGATAGAGCACGACGGCGCGATGATGGAATTTGACGTTAACGAAGCCAGCGTGGTGAAAACCATGATTGCCCACTCCCGTCACATTTTACTGGCGGCCGATCATACGAAATACCACGCCTCCGCGGCGGTTGAAATTGGCAACGTGGCGCAGGTGACGGCGCTGTTCACCGATGAGCTGCCCGGCCCGGCGCTGCAAAGTCACCTAAAATCCAGCAAGGTTGAGGTTGTCGAAGTGAATTCCGGAGAAGAGCAGCAGGCTGGCTGATCGTCTTATGGCCCGATATTGCGATTCGGGCCTTTCCTTTCTCTAAGCTGAATCTGGCGCATAGCTAAACTTTCTCTTTCCCGCTACAGTTACTTTTCCACGGCGAAAGGAGATAAACATGCTTTATATCTTTGACTTAGGAAATGTAATCGTCGATATCGATTTTAACCGGGTGCTGGGCGCATGGAGCGATTTTAGCCGTGTTCCGCTGGCGACGTTAAAGCAGAATTTCGCGATGGGTGAGACTTTCCATTTGCACGAGCGCGGTGAGATCAGCGACGAAGCGTTCGCAGAGCGTTTCTGTCAGGAAATGGGTCTCTCGTTAAGCTACGAGCAATTTTCCCACGGTTGGCAGGCTATATTTGTCGCGATCCGCCCCGAAGTGATCGACATCATGCACAAGCTGCGCGAGCAGGGGCATCGCGTTGTCGTGCTGTCTAATACCAACCGTCTGCATACCACCTTCTGGCCGGATGAATACCCGGAAATTCACGCGGCGGCAGATAAAGTGTATCTCTCCCAGGAGATGGGGATGCGTAAACCTGAGGCGCGCATCTATCAGGCGGTATTGCAGGAAGAAGGATTCACGGCAGCGGATGCGGTCTTTTTTGACGACAACGCCGATAATATAGAAGGGGCTAATCAGTTAGGTATCACCTCCATTCTGGTGACCGGAAAAGAGACGATACCGAACTACTTTGCGAAGCAGTTATGCTAAAAACCGTTCATCAAAAAGCCAATCACCACACGCGCCCGCTGAGGGCGTGGCTGAAACTCCTCTGGCATCGCATTGATGAGGACAACATGACCACGCTGGCGGGCAATCTCGCTTACGTGTCCTTGCTCTCGCTGGTTCCGCTGGTGGCGGTAATTTTTGCGCTTTTTTCGGCGTTTCCGATGTTTGCCGATGTGAGCATGCAGCTTCGCCATTTTGTTTTCGCAAACTTTATTCCTGCCACCGGCGATGTGATCCAGAACTACATTGAACAGTTTGTCGCTAACTCCAGCAAGATGACGGCGGTGGGGGCGTGTGGGCTTATTGTTACCGCGCTGCTGCTGATGTACTCCATCGACAGTGCGCTCAACACTATCTGGCGGAGCAAAAAAGTCCGCCCAAAGGTCTATTCCTTTGCCGTCTACTGGATGATTTTAACCCTCGGCCCCTTGCTGGCGGGGGCGAGCCTGGCGATCAGCTCCTACCTTCTTTCGCTGCGCTGGGCGAGCGATTTAAACAGCGTGATCGATAACGTGCTGCGCATCTTCCCGCTGATTTTATCGTGGCTTTCGTTCTGGCTGCTTTATAGCGTGGTGCCAACTACGCGTGTACCCAACCGGGATGCCGTGGTGGGTGCGCTGGTCGCGGCGTTGCTCTTTGAGTTGGGCAAGAAAGGATTCGCGCTTTATATCACCATGTTCCCCTCTTATCAGCTGATTTACGGCGTACTGGCGGTGATCCCCATTTTGTTTGTCTGGGTCTACTGGACGTGGTGCATCGTCTTGCTTGGCGCCGAAATAACTGTCACTCTCGGGGTCTACCGCGAACTTAAAAAAGCAGCAGAAGCTGAAAAACAACAAGAAGCAGACCAACCATGATTGCATTGATTCAGCGCGTAACCCGTGCCAGCGTCACCGTGGCGGATGAGGTGACGGGTGAAATCGGCCCAGGACTTTTGGTGCTCCTGGGTGTCGAAAAGGATGACGACGAACAAAAAGCCAACCGCTTGTGTGAGCGCGTGCTGGGCTACCGCATTTTCAGCGATGCGGAAGGCAAGATGAACCTGAACGTTCAGCAGGCGGGCGGCAGCGTGCTGGTGGTGTCCCAGTTTACGCTGGCTGCGGATACCGAACGCGGCATGCGGCCGAGTTTTTCGAAGGGCGCGGCACCGGATCGCGCAGAAGCCCTTTACGAGTACTTTGTTGAGCGCTGTCGCCAACAGGACATGAATACACAAACCGGACGATTCGCTGCGGATATGCAGGTTTCGCTGGTGAACGATGGCCCCGTCACATTCTGGCTCCAGGTATGAGCCAACTGGCGGCCTGGCCGCGGGTAACAAGAGAGAGTACAGCTATGTATCACCTTCGAGTACCGCAAACGGAAGAAGAGTTAGAGGTTTATTACCATTTCCGCTGGGAAATGCTGCGCAAGCCACTGCATCAACCTAAAGGGTCTGAACGCGACGCCTGGGACGCGATGGCGCACCACCAGATGGTGGTTGATGAAGAGGGCAATCTGGTTGCCGTGGGGCGTTTGTATATCAATGCCGACAACGAAGCTTCAATCCGCTTTATGGCCGTTCACCCCTCCGTGCAGGACAAAGGCCTCGGAACGCTGATGGCAATGACGCTGGAATCCGTCGCCCGTCAGGAAGGGGTCAAGCGCGTCACCTGTAGCGCCCGTGAAGATGCCGTTGAGTTCTTTGCCAAGCTTGGTTTCGTGAATCAGGGGGAAATCACCGCCCCGCAAACTACGCCGATTCGTCACTTTTTGATGATCAAACCCATCGCCACCCTGGACGATATTCTCCATCGTGCCGACTGGTGCGGGCAGCTCCAGCAGGCGTGGTATCAGCACATTCCGCTCAGTGAAAAAATGGGCGTGCGTATTCAGCAATATACCGGGCAAAAATTTATTACCACCATGCCGGAAACCGGCAACCAGAACCCACACCATACCCTGTTTGCCGGTAGCCTGTTTTCACTCGCCACGCTCACCGGCTGGGGACTGATCTGGCTGATGCTGCGCGAACGTCATCTCGGCGGCACCATTATTCTGGCCGATGCCCATATCCGCTACAGCGCGCCGATCAGCGGCAAGCCGAGCGCGGTAGCTGACCTGGGCGCACTGGGCGGCGATCTCGACCGTCTGGCGCGTGGGCGTAAAGCACGCGTACAAATGCAGGTTGAGCTGTTCGGCGATGAAACGCCGGGCGCGGTGTTTGAAGGCACCTATATCGTTCTGCCTGCGAAGCCGTATGGCGCGTATGAAGAGGGCGGGAACGAGGAGGAGTAGCAGTCGTCTGGAAAGCGGCTCGCAAATACACAACGTAGCAGGAATTATACTTCGCTTTATTCAGCGTATCCCATTAACGTAATCAGCTAGGGGTACGTCATTGACGTACATTGGATGTTTGCTACTATAAGCCAATGGCGTATGATTTATGCTATTCATTGAAACGGATATTTTTACAGAAGACGTCAAAACGTTACTGGATGACGACGAATATCATAGGTTCCAAATATTCCTGGCAACGCAACCGGATTACGGCGATCTGATCCAGAATACGGGAGGCTTGCGAAAGATTCGCTGGCTTGCTGGCGGTAAGGGAAAGCGTAGTGGAGTCAGAGTTATCTATTTTCACCGTACGCGTGAGTGTGAAATCAGGTTGCTGCTCATCTATCGCAAAGGGATCAAAGATGACCTCTCCGCGGGTGAAAAAGCCATACTGAAAAAGATGATTGAGAGGTGGTAAATGGATAAGGCGCTGTTTGAGCGATTAACCCAAAGCATTGCGCAAATCAACGAAATTGCCGAGGGCCAACGAGAGCCGTCGCGTACGTTTCAAATTGATGCGATGAAAATAAAAGAAATTCGTCAGGCGTCCGGGTTGTCGCAGAGTAAATTCGCGAACTTAATCTCAGTTAGCGTTGATACGTTGCGTAACTGGGAACAAGGCAGACGCTCACCTACAGGCCCCGCTAAAGCGCTATTGCGCGCCATTGCTAACGACCCTCAACATGTCATCCCAGCCCTATCGCAGTAAATAGCCCGGTTGCACAGAGGCTCGCCGGGCTTTAGTGGAGATTACTCCCCTTCCCCCGGGAACAGGAACGGGTTGATCGAGCTACGGGCAAAGCCCTCCTGCTCCATCTTCGCGTCCAGGATCAGCGAGGCGAGATCGTCGGCTACCGCTTCGACTTTCGGGTCTTTTTCCTGATACAGAATCTTCAGGTAGGTCCCGCAGTCGCCGCAGCTTTCGGCTTTCACCGCCGCGTCTTCGTTTTCCAGCGACCAATAGTTCAGATCGCGGGTCTGTTCGCAGTTGCTGCACTTGATGCGCACCACGTGCCACTCGGTTTCACACAGGTTGCAGTGCAAGTAGCGCAGCCCCTGCGTCGTACCAATCTGTACCATGCTGGAGACCGGCATTGAGCCGCACACCGGGCAGAACTGGCGCGCTTCGCCATATTCAGCGCGGGCTTTACCCGGGATCAGGCTCGCCATTTGCGCCCAGTAGAGCGACAGCGCAGCCCAGATGAACGGCGCTTTATCGCTGCTCACCAGCGAGAAGTCGGAGGCAAACAGCGCGCTCGCCATCTCTTCCAGCTCTTGCTCTGAGGCTTTTTCCAGGTTCTCAATGACCGCCAGCGCCGTGCCGCTCATTTCGGGCTTCAGCTCGGCAATCAGCGAATGCAGCAGCTTATGCCAGTGCTTGTCGCGCGGCAGAACGTGAATGTCCAGCGGCGGCTTGCCCTGCGCGTTGGCTTCTTTGATGCGTGCGGTCAGATCCATTTGCAGCGGGTGGTCGTATAGCACCACTTCCTGCGCATGGGCGACCAGCGCGGCAAAACGCAGAAAATCGCCCAGCGGGTTGTTCTCTGCCAGCTCGCGCAGACGCTCTGCGCGGCGGTTGTAGAGGTTCTTGAGTCTGGGGAACAACAACGGCGGAATATAATCCGCCGTGCGTTTCTCGCTCGACCCCAGCTCATCTTGCGGGATTATGCGAATACTCATTCAGATGACTTTTCCTGTTTCTGGCGGACTTCACGGTACCAGCGCGGGTGATGTTTCTTCGCCCACGTACTGGTTACCCATCCTTCCACCATCGCGGTAATGGTGCCTTTCACCCAAAGGGCGGCGTAGATATGCACCATGATAACCACAATTAACGCCACTGCGGCAAATGAATGCAGCATCAGCGCAAATCGGATCACCGGGATTGAGAAAGCAGGCGCAAAGTACGGACGCCAGATGATCACGCCGCTCACCAGCAACAGGACCAGGAAGATAATCGCCGCCCAGAATACGCATTTCTGGCCGAAGTTATAACGCCCGGTATCACCCACTTCCTCGTTGACGACGATCTTACGAATATTCTTCGCCCAAAAGATATCATCCCGATTGATTAGGTTATGGTGCCAGTAGCGGAAAAACATGATGATAAACGAGGCAAACATCACCACACCCACGAACGGGTGCAGGATGCGCGCCAGCTGCGGCGTGCCCAGTATCTGCATCAGCCAGTTGAAGGAGGGGAAGAAGAACCCCAGCCCGCTTATCGCCGCCAGCATGAAGCAGAAGGCGGTGACCCAGTGGTTGATGCGTTCCGGCGCGGTGTAGCGCACGATGGTGTCACGTTTTCTCATTTGCGCACCTCGTCTTTCTCTTCATGCAGGTTATCGTCTTCCTCTTCCGCGCGGTTCGGACCAACGCCGACGTAGTGGAAGATGCTCGCTGCAAAGGTGGCCGCAAAACCGACCGCGGCCAGCGGTTTCCAGATACCTTTCCAGAACTTCACGGTGGCGCTGATTTCCGGGTTCTCCGGCAGGCCATGGTACAGATTCGGCTTGTCGGCGTGGTGCAGCACGTACATCACGTGCGTACCGCCAACCCCGGCCGGATCGTACAGGCCCGCTTTATCGTAACCACGGGTTTTCAGCTCGCCCACGCGCTCTGCCGCCAGCGTTTTCATATCCTCTTTAGAGCCAAAGTGGATAGCGCCGGTTGGGCAGGTCTTCACGCAGGCTGGCTCCTGACCGACATTTACGCGGTCAACGCACAGCGTACATTTGTAGACGCGGTTGTCTTCCGGGTTCATGCGCGGCACGTCGAACGGACAGCCCGCGATGCAGTAGCCGCAGCCAATACACTGCTCAGACTGGAAGTCGACGATGCCGTTGGCATACTGAATGATAGCCCCTTCTGACGGACACGCCTTCAGGCAGCCCGGATCCGCACAGTGCATACAGCCGTCTTTGCGGATAAGCCATTCCAGTTTGTCGTTCTGTTCCACTTCCGAGAAACGCATTACCGTCCAGGACTTGGCGGTCAGGTCCGCCGGGTTGTCGTACACCCCGACGTTGTGACCCACTTCGTCACGGATGTCGTTCCACTCTGAACAAGCCACCTGACAGGCTTTACAGCCGATACAGGTGGTCACGTCGATAAGCTTCGCCACTTCCTGCTGGTGGTCCCGCGCCTGAGGCGCGGGCGTGAAACCGTTAGTCGCGGAACGACGGATAATGTCTTGAGATTGATAAGCCATAAGTCGTCTCCGTTACACCTTTTCCACGTTCACGAGGAAGGCCTTAAACTCCGGCGTCTGCGTGTTCGCATCACCGACGAACGGCGTCAGGGTATTCGCAATGAACCCTTTCTTCGCCACGCCCTCATAACCCCAGTGAATTGGGATGCCGATGGTATCCACCTGCTGACCATGAACGTTCAGCGTGCGAATACGCTTGGTCACCACCGCCTTGGCTTTGATGTAGCCGCGGTTAGAGGAGACCTTCACGGTATCGCCATGGGCGATGCCGAGCTTGTCCGCCAGCTTCTCGCCGATCTCCACAAACTGTTCCGGCTGCGCGATGGCGTTAAGCAGCGCGTGCTTGGTCCAGTAGTGGAAGTGCTCGGTCAGACGGTAGGTGGTGCCAACATACGGGAACTTGTCCTTTTTACCCAGCGCTTCAAAATCACCCTTGAAGATACGGGCTGCCGGGTTAGAGACCACGTTCGGGTGCAGCGGGTTAGTACCCAGCGGCGTCTCAAACGGCTCATAGTGTTCCGGGAACGGACCTTCCGCCATCTTATCGATAGCAAACAGGCGCCCCATCCCTTCAGGCTGCATGATAAACGGCCCGACATCGCTGCCTGGTGCGGCAGTGCTGTAGTCCGGAATATCCACGCCGCCCCATTTCGCGCCGTCCCACTTGAGTAGCTGACGCTTCGGATCCCACGGGTTGCCCTGCGGGTCAGCAGAGGCACGGTTATAGAGGATGCGGCGGTTAAGCGGCCATGCCCATGCCCAGCCCAGCGTATTACCGAGGCCCGACGGGTCGGCGTTATCGCGGTTGGCCATCTGGTTGCCTTTCGGCGTCCAGCTACCGGCAAAGATCCAGCAGCCGCTTGACGTCGTACCGTCGTCACGCAGGTGTGCGAAGGTGCTGAGCTGATCGCCTTTCTTCGCCAGCACGGTGCCGGTCGCCGGGTCGATAACGTCCGCCAGCGCCTTACCGTTGCTCTCCATGGCCACTTCTTCCGGCGCAGGGTTTTCCGGCGTCGAATAGTTCCAGGTCATGTTCAGCACCGGCTCAGGCGTTGCGCCGCCTTCAGCCGCGTACATTTTACGCAGGCGTAAGAAGATACCGGCCAGGATCTCGCCGTCGTTCAGGGCGATGCCCGGGGCGTCCGCGCCTTTCCAGTGCCACTGTAACCAGCGGCCAGAGTTGACGATAGAGCCGTTCTCTTCCGCGAAGCAGGTGGACGGCAGGCGGAACACTTCGGTCTGAATCTTCGACGGGTCGACATCGTTCGACTCACCGTGGTTCTGCCAGAACGTCGAGGTTTCGGTATTGAGCGGGTCAATTGTCACCAGATACTTCAGTTTCGACAGAGACTCGACAACCTTGTTCTTGTTCGGGAACGACGCCACCGGGTTAAAGCCCTGGCAGATATAGCCGTTGACCTGGCCCTGGTGCATCATTTCGAAGTACTGGAGGACGTCGTACCCTTTGTCCCACTTCGGCAGCCAGTCAAAGCCCCAGCTGTTTTCCGCCGTCGCCTTGTCGCCGTAGAAAGCTTTCATCAGCGAGACGAAGAACTTCGGATAGTTGCCCCAGTAGTTTACCTGGCCTTCGAGCAGCGGTTTTGGCGTGCTGGCCGTCAGGTAGGTTTGCAGGTCGGTCTGTTTCTCGCTCGGCAGGTTCATGTAACCCGTCAGGCTCTGAGACAGCAGGCCGAGGTCGGTCAGACCCTGAATGTTGGAGTGACCGCGCAGGGCGTTCACGCCGCCGCCTGCCATCCCCATGTTGCCGAGGAGCAGCTGAACCATCGCCATGGTGCGGATGTTCTGCGCGCCGATGGAGTGCTGCGTCCAGCCGAGCGCATACAGGAACGACGCGGTTTTATCTTTCGCGCTGGTTTCCGCAATCAACTCGCACACCTTCAGGAAGTCCGCCTTCGGCGTCCCACAGATGTTTTCGACAACCTCTGGCGTATAGCGGGACACGTGCTCTTTCAGCAGGTTCCACACGCAGCGCGGGTGTTGCAGGGTGGTGTCGCGCTTCGCAAAGCCGTTTTCGTCCAGCTCGTAGTTCCAGCTGGTTTTGTCGTACCTGCGTTTTTCGGCGTCATAACCGCTGAACAGGCCATCTTCGAAGTGGTAATCCTCACGCACGATCAGGCTGGCGTTGGTATAGGCTTCGGTGTACTCGCGGTTATATTTTTCGTTGGTCATCAGGTACAGCAATACGCCTGACAGGAAAGTGATGTCAGTACCTGAACGAATAGGGGTGTAGAAATCCGCCACTGACGCTGTACGCGTAAAGCGGGGATCGATCACAATCAGCTTCGCGCCGTTGTGGATTTTGGCTTCCATCGCCCAGCGGAACCCGACAGGGTGCGCTTCAGCGGCGTTACCGCCCATCACCACAATAAGGTTGGCGTTCTTGATGTCGACCCAGTGGTTGGTCATCGCACCGCGACCAAATGTTGGAGCAAGACTTGCTACCGTTGGTCCGTGTCAGACACGCGCCTGGTTGTCGACCGCGAGCATACCGAGTGCGCGCGTAAATTTCTGGGTTAAATAGCCGGTTTCGTTACTGGACGCTGAAGCACACAGCATGCCGGTGGAGAGCCAGCGGTTAACGGTGGTGCCTTCGGCATTCTTCGCAATAAAGTTGGCATCGCGGTCTTCTTTCATCAGCTTAGCGATGCGATCGAACGCCTCTTCCCAGCTGATTTGTTGCCATTTGTCAGAGCCGGGAGCACGGTACTCAGGAAACTTCAGGCGGCTTTCGGAGTGGATAAAATCTACCAGACCGGCCCCTTTCGGACACAGCGCACCACGGTTGACCGGATGATCCGGATCGCCTTCGATGTGGAAAATAGATGCTTTGGCGTTTTTCGCACCGTCGCCGAGGCTATACATTAACAGCCCACAGCCGACGGAGCAGTACGTACAGGTGTTACGGGTTTCGCGGGTGCGCAGCAGTTTATACTGCCGAGTTTCCGCCAGCGCTACGCCGGGCGCAAAGCCCAGTGCCGCCGCCGTGGTGCCTGCCATACCGCCAGCGCAGATCTTAAAGAACTGCCTTCTGCTGACCTGCATGGGTCACTCCTTGGTTCATTACGACATTGCTATGTAGTTTTACTTTGCGGTTGAGAATTAACCGCAAAGGAGAAAAATTTGCGTTAATCCCTCATTTCTCCGAGGGATAAGCCCAGAATACCACAATGTCGGTACGCCTGTTCCAACGGCGTTAAAACAAAGTGAACGTATTATCACGGCATTGATTATAAAGTGTGATATCAATCACATTTCTCTCTGCGGATGTTAAGGGTGTGTAGCAGATGACCGGTTGCACCCCTCCGAATTGAGTAGGAGAATGGATGCTGAAAAGTTGATCCATACTATGCGTAAGGTCCGCTGTTTGTGGTGCAATAGCAGGCTCACTTCCGTGGTTGTTCAGGAATACCGTCGTGTTTAAACAAAACCGTGCTACCCACGCGTCGCCACTGCCTGCGGGCATTGTGGAACTGTCGGTACACAGACCGCCTCACATTTCACATGCCACGCCGGATTTTCTGGCGGAAGAGGTCCCCGTTGCCCTTGTTTACAACGGGATTTCGCATGTGGTGATGATGGCCTCGCCGAAAGATCTCGAGCTGTTCGCCATCGGTTTCTCCCTCTCGGAAGGCATCATTGCGCATCCGCAGGAGATCTACGGCATGGACGTCGTACCGGCCTGTAACGGTCTCGAAGTGCAAATCGAACTCTCCAGCCGCCGCTTTATGGGGCTGAAAGAGCGCCGCCGGGCGCTGGCCGGACGTACCGGCTGCGGCGTGTGCGGTGTTGAACAGCTTAACGATATCGGCAAACCCATTATCCCGCTGCCGTTCACCCAGACGTTCAATCTGGCGCATCTTGATCGGGCGCTTGTGCACCTGAATGACGTTCAGCCCATCGGCCAGCTCAGCGGTTGTACGCATGCGGCGGCGTGGGTATTGCCGTCGGGGAGCATTGCAGGCGGGCATGAAGATGTTGGCCGCCACGTCGCGCTGGATAAGCTGCTGGGCCGTCGCGCTCGGGAAAACAACGTCTGGCAGCAAGGGGCCGCGCTCGTTTCCAGCCGCGCCAGCTACGAGATGGTGCAAAAATCCGCCATGTGCGGCGTGGAAATTTTGTTTGCGGTGTCAGCGGCAACCACGCTGGCGGTTGAAGTGGCGGAGCGCTGCAACCTGACGCTGGTGGGGTTCTGCAAGCCAGGCAGGGCGACAATTTACACCCATCCGCAGCGATTAATTGTTAATCAGTAATTTTGAATGAGTATAGCAAATCCTTCCGCTTTCAGTTGTTCATGATGAGGTCTAGTATTTATCTCATCAAGGCACGGTGCCTTATCTAAACAACTTAACGAAAGGGTTTATCTCATGAAAAGCATCAAAACTTTTGTCGCGGTAATCGCTCTGGCTACATCTTTCGGTTCTTTCGCTGCGCAGACTGTGACCGCATCCGCCTCTACGCTGGACGGTGCAGAAGCTAAAATCGCCGCACAGGCTCAGGAAGCGGGCGCGTCATCCTACAAAATTACTCAGGCATTCACCGGTAACCGCGTACACATGACCGCTGAACTGAACAAATAATTTCGCAGTACCGTCGAAAGAGCGCCCCTGGGGCGCTTTTTTAGTTTATGCCCGCCAGACGCAGTAGCGCCGTCACCACCGCCGCCGCGACGATCACCACAATTAACGGCATTTTGCGCCAGGCCAGAAACACCGCGAACCCCACCCCCAGCACGCGCGCCATCCCGGCAAAATGGTCCCCTTCATAAAACGTTGTCGCCAGCGCGACGGAGAACAACAAAACGGTAGCCGCATCTGAAAGCAGCGCCTGCGACCGTTCAGAAAGCGCCAGCCGGCTGCCGAGTTTTGCCCCGCCGAGACGCATCAGATAGGTTCCGGCAGAAAGAATGGCGATGCCGAGAATAAAGACCGTCATGTTTTCCATTATTTTTTCCTCGCGGCAAGACCAAGCAAAGAGAGCAGCACCGGCAGGCCAACCGGCGCAAACGGTACGGCGGCCAGCGACAACACTGCGCCGCTACAGGCGCGGATCAGCGTGGTACGGTTTTTAAATGCCGGCACCACTAACGCCAGCAGGATCGCCGGGAACACCGCGTCCAGCCCGATGGTTTCCGGGTCTGGCAGTAGCTTGCCGACCATCGCCCCCAGCACCGCGCCCAGCGGCCAGATGATTGCCACGCCTAACCCGCACAGCCAGTAGGCCGCTTTACGCTGCTCGGCGGTTTTTTGCGACAGGCCAAACACCACGCTTTCATCGTTCATGATATGACAGCCCAGAAAGCTCAGGCCGCGCTTGCCCACCAGGTCACGCACCGTCACGCCGAACGGCACATGGCGCGCGTTTACCAGTAAACCGGCTGCGGCCGCCGCCAGCGGATTGCCGCCGCTCGCCACGATGCCGATAAACATAAACTCGGATGCGCCTGCCAGCACCGTGAGGGAGAGGACAAATGGCACCCACAGCGGGAAGCCGTAGGCCATCGCCAGCGAGCCGTAGGACATGCCGACCACGCCCACCGCGAGGCAGACCAGGACGATCGCTTTTATCGTGTCGCCTTTCAGGCAAGAGAGGTGATTCTTCATACCATTTTAGCCATATCGAACGTATTTCCATTATAATGAACGCATCAAAAACGTTTTACAAGACGAACGATTCGTTCGTTATAGAGAGAATGAGGCCGTTATTATGACGCAGCCAATCAGCGTAATCGCCAGAAGCCTGGTGCGAGAACGCCTGCGAACCGGACTTTCGCTGGCGGAGATCGCCCGCCGTGCCGGGATCGCCAAATCCACGCTTTCACAACTGGAGTCTGGCAACGGCAACCCTAGCCTGGAAACGCTCTGGTCGCTTTGCGTGGCGCTGGATATTCCGTTTGCCCGATTACTGGAGCCACAGCAGCCCGTCACGCAGGTGATCCGCCGCGGCGAGGGCACAAAAGTTGTCGCCGGGCAGGCGAACTACGAGGCGATTTTGCTCGCGGCGTGTCCGCCGGGGGCGCGTCGTGATATCTACCTGCTGCTGACTCAGCCGGGGGCAGACCGTATTTCCCAGCCGCATCCGCCTGGGTCGGTTGAGCATATTATCGTGACCCAGGGGCGGGCGATGGTCGGCCTGATCGATGCGGCAGAAGAGCTCGGCCCGGGAGATTACATTTGCTATCCCGCTGACCAGCCGCATATCTTTAAGGCGCTGGAGCCAGATACGCACGCGCTGCTGGTGGCGGAACAAAACTAACGAAGATACGGAAAATCATGTCGCTTAAAGCCATTGCCAAAGAACTAGGGCTGTCTGTTACCACCGTCAGCCGCGCCCTCAACGGGTATGACGACGTTTCTGCTGAGACGCGCGCCCGCGTGGAAGCGGAGGCCCAGCGCCGTGGCTACCGACCAAATACCTTTGCCCGTCGCCTGAAGATGGGCAAAATCGACGCCGTCGGGTTGGTGTTTCCGGTGCATCCTGTTCCGCTCAATAACAGCGTTTTTATGGACATGGTCGGCGAAATTAGCCACGAACTGGCGCGACATGAGATTGACCTGCTGCTCATCGCTGACGACGATCTGGCGGACAAACACAGCTATATGCGCATGGTGCAGAGCCGACGCGTGGATGCGCTGATAGTGGCGCATACGCTGGATCACGATCCGCGTCTTGAGCAGCTTCAGGCCGCCGGGTTCCCGTTCCTGGCGCTCGGCCGCAGCCAGCTGCCGCAGCCGTACGCGTGGTTCGATTTCGACAACTATGCCGGTACGTATCAGGCCACCCGCTGGCTGATCGAGAAAGGCCATCAGCGCATTGCGCTGCTGGGCGAAAGCAACAACCAGGCATTCATCACCCAGCGTCGCCAGGGCTTCCTGGACGCGCTGCGGGAAGCCGGTCTTTCCAGCGAATGGCTGCGCGCCTTGCCCCCTTCGCGCCGCGTGGGGTATGCCACCACGCAAGAACTTCTCTCCCTGCCGCAGCCGCCCACGGCCATCATTACCGACTGCAACACTCACGGCGACGGCGCAGCGATGGCTCTGGCGCAGATGGGGCGCTTAACCGGTGAAAATGCCGTCTCGCTGGTGGTCTATGACGGTTTACCGCAGGACAGCATTGTCGATATCGACGTCGCGGCGGTGATCCAGTCTACCCGTCAGGGTGTCGGGAAACAGATTGCCGATATGGTGCGCCAGCTGATTAACGGCGACGACATTGATACGCTTCAGGTGCTCTGGCAGCCGGAATTTTCCCCAGGCCAGACGGCCTGATTACACCAAAAACTCAAAACTCGATCACAGATCCGAAACGTTGTGGTTTATATCCGAAACGTTTCGGATCAACACTCAGGACATCCCGATGACAGGAGATGTCCGATGCAAGATGCCATTTTTCGACTTGAAAGCAATACGGTTGACGTGGTGCTAAAAACCCACCCGTTCGCCGAAATTCTCTACTGGGGGCCGCACCTTCAGCACTTCTCGCCGCAGGATGTCCTGAGTATTGCGCGCCCGGTTGCTAACGGCAGGCTGGACGTCGACTCCCCCGTCACGCTGATGGCAGAGCTGGGGCACGGCCTGTTTGGTTCGCCCGGCATCGATGGGCATCGTCAGGGGCTGGACGGATCGCCTGTCTTCACCACCACAGGCGTACAACAGCAGGGGCAAACCCTGACGGTAACGGCGGAAGATAAACAGGCGGGCCTGCGCCTGACCAGTGAATTAACGCTGGATGCCAGCGGCGTACTGGTGGTGCGCCATGGGTTAACCAACCTGAAAACGCAGGCGTGGCAGGTGGATCGCTTTGCCGTGACGCTCCCGATTGCCGAGCGCGCGCAGGAGGTGATGGCCTTCCACGGACGCTGGATCAGGGAGTTTCAGCCGCACCGCGTGATGCTTGAACATGACAGCTTTGTGATTGAAAACCGCCGGGGTAAAACCTCCCACGAACATTTCCCGGCGCTGATCGCCGGTACGCCATCGTTCAGCGAAATGCAGGGTGACGTCTGGGGTGTGCATCTGGGCTGGAGCGGCAACCACCGCCTGCGCGCAGAGGTGAAAACCGATGGCCGCCGCTATATGCAGGCCGAAGCGCTCTACCTGCCGGGTGAAATGGCGATTGAAGAGGGGGAAACGCTCTGGACGCCGCGCCTGTATGCCAGCCACTCCCCGCACGGGCTGAATGGCATGAGCCAGCAGTTCCACCGCTACCTGCGCGATAACGTTATCCGCTTCCCGGAAGATAAACCGCGCCCGGTGCATCTCAACACCTGGGAGGGGATCTACTTCGACCACGATCCGGACTACATCATGCGCATGGCCGACGAGGCCGCAGCGCTGGGCGTGGAGCGCTTTATCATTGACGACGGCTGGTTCAAAGGCCGCAACGACGACCACGCCGCGCTGGGCGACTGGTATCTGGACGAGAAAAAATACCCGAACGGCCTTAAGCCGGTGATCGATCACGTTAAACAGCTCGGCATGGAGTTTGGTATCTGGGTTGAGCCGGAGATGATTAACCCGGATTCCGATCTGTACCGCGCGCACCCTGACTGGGTGCTGGCGCTGCCGGGCTACGCCCAGGCGACCGGGCGACATCAGCTGGTCCTCAATCTCAATATTCCGCAGGCCTTTGAATATCTGGTCGAACGCATGAGCTGGCTGCTGGGCGAACACGCGGTCGACTACGTGAAATGGGATATGAACCGCGAGCTGGTGCAGCCAGGGCACAAGGGCAAAGCCGCCGCCGACGCCCAGACGCGCCAGTTTTATCGCCTGCTGGACGTGCTGGGCGAGCGCTTCCCGCACATTGAGTTTGAATCCTGCTCCTCCGGCGGCGGGCGAATCGATTATGAAGTGCTGACCCGCTGCCACCGCTTCTGGGCGTCCGACAATAACGACGCGCTGGAGCGCAACACTATCCAGCGCGGCATGAGCTACTTCTTCCCGGCGGAGGTGATGGGGGCGCATATCGGTCATCATAAATGTCACGCTACCTTCCGCCAGCACAGCATTCAGTTCCGCGGGCTGACGGCGCTGTTTGGTCACATGGGGCTGGAGCTGGATCCGCTCACCGTCGACGCGCAGGAGCGTGAAGGCTATCGACATTACGCCGCGCTGTATAAGCGGTGGCGCGAGGTCATTCATCACGGCACCCAGTGGCGCGTGGATATGCCGGACACCACCACCCTGGCGCAGGGTATAGTGAGCGAAGACAAGACGCAGGGGCTGTTTTTGGTCAGCCAGCTCGCGATGCCGGATTACACCCTGATGATGCCGCTGCGCATGCCGGGGTTAGACGCCAGCGCGCAGTACCGCATCACGCTGCTCGATCACCCGAACATTCAGATTACGGGCGAGGGCGGGCACACCATGCGCAAGCTGCCGGCGTGGATGGACGCGCCGCAAACGGTAAGCGGTGAATGGCTGATGCAGGCGGGTATTGCGCTGCCAATTCTGGATCCGGAAACCGCCATTCTGATTGGTGTGGAACGCGTGTAAGGGTGACGGGCCGGGCAACCGGCCCTCCGTTGAGGATAAAAATAATGAACACAACAACCTGTACCCACAAAGACAACCCTAACTTCTGGATCTTCGGGCTGTTCTTCTTTCTCTACTTCTTCATCATGGCCACCTGTTTTCCGTTCCTGCCGATCTGGCTGTCGGACATCATCGGCCTGAACAAAACCCATACGGGGATTGTTTTCTCCTGCATCTCGCTGTCGGCCATTGCCTTCCAGCCGGTGCTGGGCGTCATTTCGGACAAGCTGGGGCTGAAAAAACACCTGCTGTGGATAATCTCGGTGCTGCTGTTTTTGTTCGCGCCGTTTTTCCTGTACGTCTTTGCACCACTGCTGAAAGCCAATATCTGGCTGGGGGCGCTGAGCGGTGGGTTGTATATCGGCTTTGTCTTCTCAGCGGGTTCGGGGGCGATTGAGGCCTACATTGAACGCGTGAGCCGCAACAGCTTTTTTGAGTACGGCAAGGCGCGCATGTTCGGCTGTCTCGGCTGGGGGCTGTGCGCCTCAACGGGCGGCATCCTGTTCGGCATCGATCCGTCGTATGTTTTCTGGATGGGATCGGCGGCGGCGCTGTTGCTGATGCTGCTGCTGATGGTCGCGAAACCGAAGCCCAACCAGACGGCGCAGGTGATGAATGCCCTGGGCGCCAATCAGCCGCAGATCACCGCTAAAACCGTCTTCAACCTGTTCCGCCAGCGCAGAATGTGGATGTTCATCCTGTACGTGATTGGCGTGGCCTGCGTATATGACGTCTTCGACCAGCAGTTTGCTACCTTCTTCAAAACCTTCTTCGCCACGCCGCAGGAGGGGACCCGCGCCTTTGGTTTCGCCACTACAGCGGGGGAAATCTGTAACGCGATCATCATGTTCTGCTCGCCGTGGATCATTAACCGCATCGGTGCGAAAAACACGCTGTTGATTGCCGGGGTAATCATGGCGACGCGCATTATCGGCTCGTCGTTTGCCACAACCGCCGTGGAGGTGATTGCCCTGAAGATGCTGCACGCGCTGGAAGTCCCTTTCCTGCTGGTGGGGGCATTCAAGTACATCACCGGGGTGTTTGATACGCGCCTGTCGGCCACCATCTACCTGATTGGCTTCCAGTTTGCCAAACAGTCGGCGGCGATCTTCCTCTCCGCCTTTGCCGGAAATATGTATGACCGGGTCGGCTTCCAGGAGACGTACCTGATGCTGGGCTGCTTCGTGCTGGCGATTACGGTTGTGTCGGCGTTTACGCTGAGTGGCAGGCGGGAGATAGCTGCTAGCAGGGGCGCGGTGGAGGTGAATTAGGGAAGGGTGCTGCCGCGAATGCGGCAGCATGACTTAGGCTTCAGGCATCTCCATTGAGCGGATCGCAAAAAAGTCCTGCGAAATACCCGCCCCTTTGTCGACCGTCTGCAGATCGTGAACGAACCATGCGTACATTTCTGGCGGTGCGGTATCCAGGGGTAATGGCCGGGGCTTACCGAGATTTGCCGCGTGGAAGTATTCCAGAAACCGCTTCGCACGCCACAGCGCGGGTCCATATACGTTTGGAACGATATCCCTGCGTTTGTCCCTGGGGTCCTGCTCCATACTGTTTCGCATCCTTATGGCGGCATCCTTCACGTCATCAAGCCAGCCCCAGTTTTGCTGCAATACGGCCAGTTCATTTGCATACTGCCCGGCGGTCTCTTTCGCCTCCTGCGTGATGCCTGCAAATCCCGCAGATGCGCCAGCAGAGGCCAGCACATCGCCGCGCTGTTTTTCATATTTCATGCATTCCGTGCGGTACTGATAGTACTGACGGCCCAGCCAGTCGATATAGCTGTCCAGATGACGGTTCTGGCATGCGGTGCTTAATGAAGTAAAGGGTAGTGCGCTCTGGTACGCCTCTGCCCACTGCAGGACGGACTGGTTTTTGACGTTGTCCTGGACGATGAAATAAGCAGCCACATCAGTATCTATTTTATCGAGCGACTGAAAATCAGGAAAAGGCACGCCCGCCATGGTCGCCTCACGGTACATCCTGTGGAGCGCCACGCGGCAGAGTTCCGCACTGGGCTTTTGTTCGTCCGGTTTCAGGCCCCCGCCGATATCCTCCGCGCATCCGGGATAGAGTTCTTCCTTGTGCGCCGGGTTATTGCCGGTGCGGTACAGGCAGCGCCAGACGCGGGTTTCATGGGCGGCAACCAGATGCAGGCTTTTCTTTACCGACTCAGGCAAGGGGGTATCCTGGTCGATGGACTTGTCTCCCAGCAACACGCTAATCCCTTTTATCGGCCCGCCAAACGCAGAGATAAAGTAATCCACGCCGTTGTTGTTGCTGGCCGACGTGCGTCGCGAGCAGTCAAACAGGCCGGTAAAGACGATATCGACGGGTATGCCCTGGTAGGTGTATTTATCCCCCTCTTTCTTACAGATATCTTTCAGCAGACTGTCTAGGAATTTACGTGCCAGGGTAGCGCCGAGGTCAAAACCGAAAAGGGAGACAGAAATGAGTTTAATGGGCACCGGGCTGGCTGATTTTGCTCTCTCATAAAATCGCTCGAAGCGCATTTTCGCCGAGGCGATACGCGTATCAACGCCTGTTACCAGCATATCTGCGACAGCAGGGTTATCACGTATCCAGGGGGTAGCTTCGATGCTGGCTTTTTTAAGTGCATTCGTGGCTATATTTTTCCCCAGCTTTCTCCACTCTGCGGGTTTAAGCAGCTTTGCACCTTCGTTTTTCAGGATTTCATACCAGTTTCTGCCTTTAAGTAATTCTCCGCCTGCTTCCTTCGCCATTTCAGCAGGCTGAGATTTGAGATCATCCTGCACATTACTTCTGGTACCATCTATTAATGCAGTGAGTTTGGTAGAAAGATCCTCGTTAAAGGGGGTACCAAGACCTGATATGTAGACCGTATCGTACGCTTCTCTTGACGTATTTTGTCTTTCGTCAGGAAATGCACGAAACAAACGGGCAATATTACTGAGTCGTTGCTCTGGCGCATCCTGTTCAATATTCCTGTGAATACCATCGAAAAAGAAACCCACATGCCAGATGCGTGAACAATTGTGTATGCCGTAATCTTCAGCCTGCTGTGCCCGGTTTGCCGCAGAAATGAGGCTTTCTATATCCATTAGTTATTGTCCATTGTATTTAAGTGTGCCGCTTCTGGCCGTTTTTCATAAGGCGACCATGCGTTATCACTCCATCCCAAAAGTACTTTATCGCCAGGCAGAAAATGAACGTGTAAATCATTTTCGCCCTGCTTCCGTACTGGCATAGGCATTTCTGTACGACGAGTTTCTTTACGGAGTCCTGCGTTGTATTGATCTCGCGTCGTACTTAGAGTCCATATTATTTCGGCAGTATCACCGCTAATACTGCCGCAGCAGGTGGCTTTACCCCCGCCATGCGCAAAGGCATTCGCCCCCGCCACGCCATTTACGCTAAACCCCAGGATAGGCCTGTCAATTTCACTGTGAATAATCAGCGTCACCGGCCCCGACGGTGGTCCCCAGGCCGCAGCCCATACCGACCAACCAAGATAAATCACCACCGGCAGTATCAGTGCTCCCCAGAGCCACTTTCCCCAGCGGGCATAACCGCGATTCACGGCGCTGTCTATTTTTTGATATTTACCGAACCATCCCATTATTTTGTTTCCCTGTTATTAGCATTCTCCTGATGCGTTTCATAAGGCGACCATGCGTTATCACTCCATCCTAACAGGACTTTATCGCCCGGGAGGAAATGAACGTGTAAATCATTTTCGCCCTGCTTCCGTATTGGCATAGGCATTTCTGTGCGACGAGTTTCGAGACGCATACCTTTAAGATATTGTTCATGAGTAATATCCAGCGTCCAGATTATTTCAGCCTTATCCCCGCTAATATTCCCACAGCAGGTTGCCCCTCCCCCCCTTGCGCAAAGGCATTCGCCCCCGCCACGCCATTCACGCTAAACCCCAGAATGGGCCTGTCAATTTCACTGTGAATAATCAGCGTTACCGGCCCTGAGGGTGGTCCCCAGACCGCAGCCCACACCGACCAGCCAAGATAAACCACTACTGGCAGCATCAGTGCACCCCAAATCCATTTCCCCCAGCGGGCATGACCCCGGTTATTTCCATTGTCAATTTTCTTATAAGCTTTGAAAAATCCCATGTTATGTATTCATCCATGATGTTGAGGGTTGTTAATCAAGAAGTCGTAAAGCAGTGTCATACGCTATCTCAGTACCACCCTGTAATGGGGCTGCCCGGAAAAATGTATGGTTCATCTAAAGGCAAGTGGCAGGGTTACCCTGCCACAAAATGCGGAGAATCTGACGTGATCGGATAATTTAGTCACGCGGGGTTGTCCGTTGAAATGCTTTCGCCAGTAATCCATCACCAAAACCTGACTTATCTTAAGGTTAATCAGGATGGTTACATGAAGAAGAGATGCTGTAAACGGATGAAATGCATGTCTAATTCTGAAAAATGCCTCCCCGTAGAGCGGCCTCCAGGGGGAGTATTCATCGGTCCAGGTAAAACACCTCGTTCAGCTCCGCACTCACCGGGCTGTTGTCCGGGTTAGACGGCATAACGTCAGCCATATGTTTCCACCAGCGCTGGCAGACGTCGGTGTTTGCCACCGCGTTCCAGCGCTCTTCCGATTCAATCTCCACTGTCGCAAACAGCAGGTTGCGGGCTTTGTCGAGGTAAATGGCGTAGTGGTGCGCGCCGTGGGCTTTCAGCACCGCTTCCAGCTCAGGCCAGATCGGGTTGTGGCGGCGCGCATACTCCTCGTGCGCATCCGGGTTTACCTGCATCACAAACGCTTTGCGGATCATAATGCCTCCAGGTACAGCTCGCGGACCTCATCGCGGCTGGCGGTACGTGGGTTGCACGGCGCGCACGGGTCAGCGAGCGCTTTATCCAGCCAGCCTTCAATATCGGCTTTGGTCACGCCGAGCTGGCTAAATCCGGACGGAATGCCGACCCGGGCGCTCAGATCGCGAATCGCCTGAATGGCGGACATGCTGGCCGCTTCGTCGCTCATGCTGCGCGTGTCAACGCCCATCGCCTGTGCCACACGGGCGAATCGGGCGACCGCGTTCGGGCGGTTAAAGTTTTCGATGATCGGCAGCAGGATGGCGTTGCAGACGCCGTGCGGCAGGTTGTGCGTCGCGCCCGGCTGGTGCGCCAGAGCATGCACCAGCCCCAGCCCGGCGCTGTTAAACGCCATGCCCGCCAGATACTGCCCAAAAGCCATCTGCTCGCGCGCTTCCAGGTTGTGACCGTCGTCGACCGCTTTCGGCAGCCAGAGGTTGATCAGACGAATGGCTTCCAGCGCGTTGGCATCGGTCAGCGGGTGTGCACCTACGGACACGTAAGCTTCAATGGCGTGGGTTAGCGCGTCCATGCCGGTTGCGGCGGTTACGGAGGCCGGAATATCGAGCATCACGCTGGCATCGTCCACGGCGATATCCGGGATGATGTTCGGGTCGATGATCACCTCTTTCACCTGACGCGCGGCGTCGATGATCACCGCGTTGCTGGTCATCTCCGCTGCCGTGCCTGCGGTGGTGTTGATCGCCACCAGCGGCACGCCCGCGTTTTTCACCTTGCCGACGCCGGAATAATCGGTTGACGGACCGGGGTTGGCGGTGAGGATTTTGATTGCCTTGGCGGTATCAATCGGGCTGCCGCCGCCAAAGGCAATCAGGTAATCACACTCTGCATCCTGATATGCCGCATAGCCTTTTTGCACCAGCGCTTCCGTTGGGTTTGGGAAGACCTCATCGAACAGGTGATACGACATCTGATGGGCGTCGAGCGCGGAAAACAAACTGTCGAGCAGGCCCAGCTTCACCAGCTGGCCGTCGGTGACAATCAGCGCTTTTCCCCACTGTTTGTTTGCCACCAGATTGACCATATCGCCGATCGCGCCCGCGCCGTGCAGGCTGATTTTGGGGAGTGCCAACATAAAGCTCATGATAATTCTCCTTAATATGCTTTTGAGGTAATCCGTTCCCCTCACCCTAACCCTCTCCCCGGAGGGGAGAGGGGACTGCTCGGTGCGGCTTTTCACCCTCTCCCCTCAGGGGAGAGGGCAGGGGTGAGGGGTAATTTAATTCCGTCTTCGCTGCATCATCAGGCGGGTAATAATCGGCAGTGAAATCACCACGATCAGCATCGCGCCGATAATCACCGACATCACAATGCCGGGCACGTTGAGCAGGCTCAGGCCGAAGGTCACCAGCCCCATCAGGAAGGCGGCGATAATCACGCCCACCATGCTGCCGGACCCACCGAGAATATTGACGCCGCCGAGCACCGCCATCGTCACCACCGCCAGCTCCCAGCCCATCGCGATGGTCGGGCGGGTGCTGCCCAGACGCGAGGTAAGCAGCACCGACGCCAGGCCGGACATCAGCCCAACCAGCGCGAAGAGGATCAGGTTGTGGCGCTTCACGTTGATGCCGGAGTACCACGCGCCGGTCGGGTTGTTGCCGATGGCGTAGGTGCGGCGGCCAAAGTTCGTGCGGTGCAGCACAAAGGCAAACAGAGCGGCCAGCACGATAAACAGCGCAAACTCAAACGACAACGCGCCCCAGACGTAGCCCTGGCCGAACCAGGCGAAGCTCTCCGGGTAGCTGTTCAGCGCCTGGTCCCCGAGCAGGATGTAGGTGATCCCGCGGTACAGGCTCATGGTGCCGATGGTGATGACGATGGACGACAGGTTAAAGCGCGTCACCAGAATGCCGTTGAACAGCCCGCACAGTAGCCCGACGCCTAATCCGACGCAGACCAGCAGCGGCGTATCGACGCCCGCCGCAGCGCAAAAGCCCATCACCGTGGAGCTGAGCGCGATGGTGGAGGCTACCGACAGGTCAATTTCCCTGGCGATAATCAGCATCGCCATCGGCAACACGATGATCGCTTTTTCGGTGAAGTTGAACGTCGCGTCGGAGAGGTTCCAGATATTGAGGAAGTAGGGTGAGGCGAGCGCGTTCACCACAAACACCGCCAGCGTCACCGCCAGCAGGAACCCCTCCCAGCACAGCAGACGCTGGAAGATGCCCGGCGCAGAAGTGGGTTTGATTGCTTCAGATGTCATCATTTTGCTCATGATTTCACCGCCAGTTTCTGACGTGCCAGCGCCGCATCGCGTAGTATCAATCGGCCTTTACGTTTATTGCCGCGCTCGTTCAGCAGCACTGCTATCACAATTACCGTGCCGGAAATCGCCATCTGCCAGAACGGGGAGACGCCGATCACCGGCAGGGCGTTGTTAATCACCCCGAGGAACAGTGCGCCAAACAGACAGCCGAGCACGCGCCCGGTACCGCCCATGGTGCTGATCCCCCCAATCACACAGGCTGCCACCACCTGCAATTCAAAACCGTTAGCGACGTCAACATACGCAACGGCAAAGCGCGATATCCACAGGTAGCCGCAGAACCCGGCCAGCAGACCGGAAAGGCAGAAGCTAATGAACTGCATTTTTCCGGCGTTGATCCCGGTGTAGTACGCTGCCGTGGCATTACCGCCTGCGGTGTAGAGCGCTCGTCCGGTGCGGCTGTAGCGCAGGAAGTAGCCCACCAGCAGCAGCGCGGCGATGGCGCACCAGCTCAGCACCGGCAAGCCCAGCACTGACGCACGTGGCAGGCCGAGGAAATCTGTACCCATCTGGTTTGAGTTCACCCAGCCGCCGCCGGAGAGCAAAAAGATCATTCCGCGGTAGATGCTCATAGTGCCGAGCGTTACCACAATCGCCGGAATGCCCAGCTTCCACACCAGCAGGCCGTTTATCGCGCCCATCAGCAGCCCAAGCACGCTGGCAAGGATCAGCAGCGCCCAGACGGGCACGTCCGGGTAATGGAAATTAATCAGGGCGACAATCATCCCGGTCAGGGCCAGATTGGCCGCCATCGACAGGTCGATGCCTTTCGTGAGCAGCACCATCATCTGCCCGAGCGCGAGGACGATCAGAATGGCGGTGTCGTTAAACATCTCCACCAGGTTGCCCGGCGCGATAAACGATGGCACGCGGCTGCCAATGGCGACGATCATCAGGATAATCACCGCGCCCAGCAGGGCTTCGCGGTGTTTTAAGAGTGAGCTAAGCATTATGCCGCCTCCTGTTTTGCACCGCTGGCGGCGCTGACGATGGTTTCCGCCGTCGCGTCTCCCGCCTGGTACTCGGCCACCATCAGCCCCTCGTGCATGACGATAATGCGATCCGCCATGCCCATCACTTCCGGCAGTTCGGACGAGACCATAATTACCGCCAGCCCCTGACTGACCAGCTCGGACATAAACTGATGCACGGCTGCTTTTGAGCCGATATCGATGCCTTTTGTCGGCTCATCGAGGATAATCACGTCAGGGTGCGTCGCCAGCCATTTGCCGATCACGACCTTTTGCTGGTTGCCGCCAGAGAGGGTCTCCACCGCCTGCTTCCAGCTGAAGGCTTTCACTTGCAGGCGTTTGGCGTACTCGTCCGCCAGCTTCCATTCACGGTCGTCATGCAGCACACCGTTCGGATTGAGCTTGCTGAGCTGAGGCAGGCTGATGTTCTGGGCAATCGGCAGGGCGATAATCGCCCCCTGTTTCTGTCTTTCTTCCGGCACGCAGACGATACCGGCTTTGATCGCATCCCCAGGCTGGCGGAAGCGCCGGGGCTGTCCGTTGAGGATAATTTCCCCGGACGATGGCCGCGTGACGCCGGAAAGCGCCTGCATCAGCTCGGTACGCCCGGCCCCCACCAGCCCGTAAAAGCCGAGGATTTCCCCTTTACGCAGGGAGAACGAGATATGCGCAAACTCGGTCGGATGGCAGAGGTTTTTCACCTCCAGCACCGTCTCGCCTTTTTCGCAGTCGATTTTAGGGAAAGTTTGGGTAATGGCGCGCCCGACCATCATCGACACCATGCGCTCCTCGGTGATCTCATTTATTGCACCTGCGCCGACGAACGCGCCGTCGCGCAAAATAGTGTAGTGATCGGCCAGCTCAAAAATCTCGTCGAACTTGTGGGAGATAAACAGGATGGCTTTGCCCTCCTGCTTTAAGCGCTCCACAATCTGGTAAAACTCGAGGATTTCATGCTGCGACAGCGCCGCCGTCGGTTCATCGAGGATCACCACCTGCGCCTCAAACGACAGCGCGCGGGCAATCGCCACCATGTGACGCTGGGCGATGCTCAGGGTTTTCAGCGTCGCGCGCGGGTCGATTTGCACTTCCAGCCGCATGAGGATCGCCTGCGCCCGGCTGTGCATTTCCGGCCAGTCGAGCTTTTTCAGGAAGCCTTTGTGAAGGTACTGACCGACAAAGATATTCTCGGTGACCGAGAGTTCATCAAACAGCACGGTTTCCTGGTGAATGGCGGTGATGCCCATTTTATGCGCCGACTCCGGCGTCGGAAGGTGAACGGGGATCGCCTTGTAGAGAATTTCTCCCTCGTCGGGCTGGTAAATGCCGGTCATCACTTTGACCAGCGTCGACTTGCCCGCGCCGTTTTCGCCTATCAGGGCGGTCACTTTGCCGGGCCACAGCGCAAGCTGCACGTTCTCAAGAGCACGCACGCCGGGGAACACCTTGGTGATGCCAGAAAGCTGTAGCAATGGGGTCATGATAGTTCTCCTGGACAGAGGAATTTGTAGGGAGGGTAAGCGGCAGCGCCACCCGCCTTTTGCCGGATGGCGCTACGCTTATCCGGCCTACAAATTGCATCAAAAGATTTTCGAGAACTTATCAATATTGCTGGCATCGTAGACGAACGGCTCGGCCATCGCGCCGTTGCCGTCAGCATCCAGCTTCACTTTGCCCAGTCTGCCCATGCTGGCCTCACCTTTCGTGGCCGTGCCTTTCACCAGGTCATCCGCCAGGTAGGTTGCCGCATAGCCGAGGTCAATCGGGTTCCAGATGGCAAAGCTCTTGCTCGCGCCGGACTTCACCGCGCCCGCCATCTCGGACGGCAGGCCTAAACCGGTGACGTACACTTTGCCAATCTTGCCCTGGTCCTTCACCGCCTGCGCAGCGGCCACGATGCCCACGGACGATGGCGAAACAATCACTTTCAGTTCGGGGTAGGTTTTCAGCAAGCCGACCGCTTCGCGGTAGCTTTTGTCAGAGAGATCGTCTCCGTAGGCCACGGTCACCAGATTGACGGACGGGTACTTCGGCAGCACCTTTTTCATCTCCGCAATCCATGTATTCTGGTTGGTGGAGGTTGGCGTGGCGCTCAGCACCGCCACGTCGCCCTTCTCCACGTTCAGCGCTTTCAGCGCGTCGGCGGCGAGCTTCACGTTGGTTTCGCCAATCAGGGCATTATTGGACGGGTTGAGGTGGATCTGGCGTCCGGCTTTCGCCACCCCGGAGTCCCACGACACAACCTTAATGCCGCGCTGCATCGCTTTTTTCAGCACCGGCACGACGGCGTCCGGATCGTTCGCGGAAATCGCGATCGCATCCACGCCCTGGGCGATCAACCCGTTCAGCACCTCGATCTGCGCTTCCGCCGTGGTGGTAGTCGGGCCGGTATAAATCACTTTTACATCGCCTAACTCTTTGGCCGCCTCCTGCGCGCCGACGTTCGCTGCCTCGAAGAATCCATTTCCTAAGGACTTCGCCACCAGGGCGATTTTCACTTCTGCTAAAGCGGAACCGGACAACGCCAGAGCGGCAACGGTGAGGATCAAGCTTGCTTTTATTTTCATTGCTTTTACTCCACTGACTTGAGTTAGTTGTAGGGATTGCAGGTGGTTTTCGCCCCGTCTCAATGAGCGGGGCGCGATGTTGTTATTGGTACAGATCTAACGCCGACTGCATGGGGGTGACGCTAAAGCGTTTGCCCAGGGCGATCAGCTCTTCCCGGGTGATGGTCTGCTTCATGCCGCCCATGGAATAGACCTTCACCAGCACTTCCGCGGATTTCTCGGCGGTGTCGATCAGGCCGAAGGTTTCATCCAGCGTCGGGCCGCTGCCGAAGACGCCGTGGAACGGCCACAGCACCAGTGAGTGCTTCTGCATGTCCGTTGCGGTTGCCTGACCGATTTCGTCGGTGCCCGGCACCATCCACGGCAGAATGCCGACGCCGTCCGGGAACACCACCAGACACTCGGTACTGCCTTCCCACAGTTTGCGGGTGAAGAAATCAGAATTATTTTCCAGCACGTAGGTCAGGGCGATCAGGTTGGTGGCGTGGCAGTGCATGATCACGCGGTCCTTGCCATTGGTCGCCTTGATGCGCTCGCAGTGGGAGAGGAAGTGCGCCGGCAGTTCAGAGGTAGGCACCGCGTCGTCCGTTAGCCCCCACAGAATGTGGTAGCCCGCGCCGTCGCTGTCCACTTTCACCACGCCAAGGTTGGCCTGCGGGTCGAGCTGGACGTTGCGGAAGAACTTCCCGGAACCGGTGACGATAAACGGCGTGTTGGCGAGCAGCGGCATCGGCTGGCTCAGGGCGATATAGCGCGGCTTCTGGTGGAAATCGGCGGCAAATGGCTCGATATCCGCGTCGTCCAGGCGTAGCGTCAGGTTGCCGCCGTTGCGCTCATCCCAGCCTTTGAGCCAGGCGTCAGAGGTGGCTTTGATCATGCCCTGGACGAACCAGGAAGTGGTGATGGTCTGCATAGTTTTCATTTCCAGTTATCGCGGTGAGGTTGAACCCCTCACCCTAACCCTCTCCCCAAAGGGGAGAGGGGATGGTTTGCTCCCTCTCCCCTTTGGGGAGAGGGCAGGGGTGAGGGGGCAGTTACCCGCGCTGACTCAACACTTCTTCCTCATATGCCCGCACGTTGTCCAGCCACTGGCTGCCCGCAGGCGCATCGTGACGCTGGCAGTACATCTCCCACACCGCCTGCCACGGCAGGGATTTCTGCTCTTCCAGCAGCGCCAGGCGCGCGGTGTAGTCGCCGTTTTCTTCCAGCTGTTTCAGGGCGGCGACAGGCTCCAGCAGCGCGCGCAGCAGGGCTTTCTTCATGTTGCGGGTGCCGATAACCCACGCCGCGATGCGGTTGATGGAGGCGTCGAAGAAGTCGAGGCCAATATGTACGCGGTCAAAGAGGTCGTGGCGGATGATTTCGCTGGCAATGGCCTGGGTTTCGTCATCCAGCAGCACCACGTGGTCGCTGTCCCAGCGAACCGGGCGGCTGACGTGCAGCAGCAGACGCGGCACGTAGAGCATGGCGGCGGAGATTTTGTCGGAGATCACCTCGGTTGGGTGGAAGTGGCCGGCATCCAGGCACAGCGCGGTCTGGCGGCTGGTGGCGTAACCCATGTAGAACTCGTTTGAGCCCACGGTGTAGCTCTCTGCGCCAATGCCGAACAGCTTGCTCTCGACGGCGTCGATGTGGTGCGCCGGGTCCAGTTTTTCGCTGATAGCTTCATCCAGCGCGGCCAGCAGACGCTGACGCGGGGCCAGTCGGTCTACGGTGATGTCCTTCATGCCGTCCGGGATCCAGATATTCATTACCGATGGCGTGCCAAGCTGCTCGCCGAAATACGCCGAGACGCGGCGGCTGGCTTTGACATGGTCGATCCAGAACTGGCGGATTTCGTCGTTGGCGTGCGCAAGGGTAAACCCGTCCGCGCTCAGCGGGTGCGAGAAGCAGGACGGGTTAAAATCCAGACCCAGCCGGTTGGCCTTCGCCCACTCCACCCAGTTCTTAAAGTGTTCCGGTTTGATTTCGTTACGCGCGACCGGCTCGTCGGATTCGAGATAAATGGCGTGCAGGTTCAGGCGCTTTGGCCCGGGGATCAGGCTCAGCGCCAGCTCCAGATCCGCACGCAGTTCGGTGGCGTTGCGCGCTTTGCCCGGGTAGTTACCCGTGGCCTGAATACCCCCCGTCAGGGAACCGCCCGGGTTCTCGAAACCGGCGACGTCATCACCCTGCCAGCAGTGCATGGAGACGGGCAGACGGTCGAGCTGGCGCAGCGCCTCTTCGACATCCACGCCGACGGCGGCGAAACGCTGTTTAGCCAGATCCCAGGCTTGTTCAAGTTGAGTGGTCATGCGCAAAGCTCCTTAGTCAGTCGTTTTTGCTGAAACTGCGCCCGGTAGCGGGCAATTTCATGGCAGGGATGGGGGGTGAAGGTGGTCAGGCTGTTATTCGCCGTCACCACCGAACGGAAATCGTCGACGTTTGAAAGTTCGTCCAGGGTCATCAGCTGAATGCCGATATTGCCGAGCGTGGAGGCTTCAATCGGACCTGCCACCACGGTAATGCCGCAGGCATCCGCGCAGAGCTGGTTCAGCAGCTGGTTCTGGCAGCCGCCGCCCACGATATGCAGTTGTGTGAACGGTTTGCCGCGAAGGTCAGCCAGCTCGCTCAGGATGTCGGCATACAGCAGGGCGAGGCTGTCAAAAATGCAGCGTGCCAGCTCGGCGGGGCGGGAAGGTACCGGCTGCCCCGCTCCAAAACAGGCGGCCTGGATTTCGGCGCTCATGTGCACCGGGTTGATAAAGCGATCGTCGTTCGGGTTGATCAGAAAGGTGCAGGCCTTCAGCGTTTCGGTTTCCGCGATAAGCGCGGGCAGGTCGGTGATGTTCTGCTCTTTCAGCACCCGCTGGAGCAGCCACAGCCCCATGATGTTCTTCAGCACCCGGTAGCGGCCTTCGGCACCGCCTTCGTTGGTGATGTTCGCCGCCATCGCGGCATCGCTGTTGTACGGGGTTTTGCTCTCGAAGCCCATCAGCGACCAGGTGCCGGAAGAGAGATAGGCCGCATCTTTGTCGGCGAGCGGCGAGGCAATGACCGCGCTCGCGGTGTCGTGACTGGCGACGGCGACAACAGGGATTTCATTCCCCTGCGGGCAAAGCCAGTGACCGATCACATTGCCCGGATGGGTTGGCGCGCCGAACCAGGACGGCGAGGCGCCCGTCCAGGCCAGCAGATGTTCATCCCAGTTATCGGTGTTGATGTTGACCAGCTGCGTGGTGGTGGCGTTGGTGTATTCCCAGTTCATATTGCCGGTCAGACGGTAGCTTAAGTAGTCCGGGATCAGCAGCGCATGCGCCACCTTTTCGACCAGCTCAGGCTGTTGCTCAACCAGCGCACGTAGCTGATACAGCGTGTTAAACGGCAGGAACTGGATGCCACTGCGACCATAGATGTTCTCCTTGCCAAGCTGCGCGATGGCGTGTGCCATCAGCCCATCGGTGCGGCTGTCGCGGTAGGAGACCGGCAGGCCGACGCGTTCGCCGTGACTGTCCAGCAGCACGTAATCCACACCCCAGGTATCAATGCCGATACTGTCGATGCGAATACCGTCTTCGCAGACGTTGTGAAGTCCGGTGCGGATCTCTGCTTCCAGGGCGTCGATATCCCAGGTAACAAAACCGTCCTGTTTTTGCAGACAATTGGCGAAACGGTGCATTTCGCGAAGCGTAAGGGTGTGCAGGTCGCAGTCCCAGGTGGCGAGCATTACACGGCCGCTGGATGCGCCTAAATCGACAGCCACACAATGGCGAAAAGTCATGGTCGGGTCCTTTCTTAAGTCATTAGCGAAGAGTGTAAGAAAGGGAAGAAATAGCCACCTTCTCGCCACTGACAGCCCAAATCTCGCGCTGGCAAGAAAGCAAAGATGAACGTGAGGGAGTTCACAGTTTCCAGTAATCGCGGGGTTTGCAGGCAGTGTGACGCTGACCGCATTTCCCGATCTTTCCGCCTGTTTCTTGAAAAACCGGCAGCTTTTGCGCGGTTTGCTGTCAAAAATTTAAGGTGAGCGGGGAAGGCCTTAATTACTATTTTGAGAACTTTTCTCATTGGTAGAGGCCGTTATGACCGTACTGCACAGCGTCGATTTTTTTCCTTCGGGGGCTTCGCCGGTTGCGATTGAGCCACGGCTGCCTCAGGCTGCGTTCCCGGAACATCATCATGATTTTCATGAAATTGTGATTGTTGAGCACGGAACGGGCATCCACGTGTTTAATGGTCAGCCGTATACCATCAGCGGCGGTACGGTGTGCTTCGTGCGCGATCACGACAGGCACCTGTATGAACATACCGATAACCTGTGCCTGACCAATGTGCTCTATCGTTCTCCGGATGCGTTTCAGTTTCTCTCCGGGCTGAATCAGCTGTTGCCGCAGGAGAAGGACGGCCACTACCCGTCGCACTGGCGGGTGAATCAGTCCACGTTGCAGCAGGTGCGTCAGCTGGTAAGCCAGATGGAGCAGAGCGAGGATGGACAGGAGACGCACGCCATTGCTACCCGCGAGATGCTGTTTATGCAGCTGCTGGTGCTGCTGCGGCGCAGCAGCCTGGTGGAAGGGCTGGAAAATAACGACGCGCGCCTGAATCAGCTGATGGCCTGGCTGGAAGATCATTTTGCCGAAGATGTCTGCTGGGAAACGCTGGCGGATGACTTTTCGCTCTCGCTGCGCACGCTGCATCGTCAGCTCAAGCAGCATACCGGGCTGACGCCGCAGCGCTACCTCAACCGTCTGCGCCTGATCAAAGCGCGTCACCTTTTAAGACACACGGATGAAAGCGTCACGGATATCGCCTATCGCTGCGGTTTCGGCGACAGTAACCACTTTTCAACGCTGTTTCGTCGGGAATTTAGCTGGTCGCCGCGCGATATCCGTCAGGGGAAAGACGCGTTGCTTCAGTAACGCGAGGGCAGTCACCGTTTTTTTACCGCAGAAAGGCTAATAATGTCCGGTTATTCGCCGTCGAGGTTGTGGTGTGGCTGCTCAGTTAATTCTTCGTAAAGATGATTTTTTTGCCTCCGCGAGTCAGGCCGTCGCGGTGGCGGACCGCTATCCGCAAAACGTCTTTGCCGAGCATACCCACGAGTTCTGCGAGCTGGTGCTGGTGTGGCGGGGCAACGGCCTGCACGTCCTCAACGACCGTCCCTACCGCATCACGCGCGGAGACCTGTTCTACATCCGCGCCGAAGATAAACACTCTTACGCCTCGGTTAACGATCTGGTGTTGCAGAACGTCATCTACTGCCCTGACAGGCTTAAACTGAATGTCGACTGGGCGGGCAATATCCCCGGTTTTCATGATGCCAGAGGCGAACCGCACTGGCGCTTAAGCAGCAACGGCATGGCTCAGGTGCGCCAGACGATTTCCCAGCTGGAGCAGGAGAGCCAGAAGAGCGATCCGGTGGCAAACCAGATGTCGGAGCTGCTTTTTGCCCAGCTGGTGATAACCCTGAAGCGCCATCGTTACGCTACGGATAATCCCTCTGCCACCACGCAGGAAGCGCTGCTGGATAAGCTCATCACCCGGCTTGCGGGCAGTCTTAACAAGAGTTTCGTGCTGGAAAAATTCTGCGAGCAGGAGCAGTGCAGCGAGCGCGCGCTGCGCCAGCAGTTCCGCACCCAGACGGGGATGACGGTAAACCACTATCTGCGCCAGCTGCGCATCTGCCACGCTCAGTATCTGTTACAGCATACGGAGCTGATGGTGAGTGAAGTGGCGATGCGCTGCGGCTTTGAGGACAGTAACTACTTTTCGGTGGTGTTTAACCGTGAGGTGGGGATGACGCCGGTTCAGTGGCGTCATCGCAGTCGAAAGGCAGCGTAATCAGTTCGCCATGCCTAGGCCGACGATATTGGCCGCAATAATAATCACCACGCAGCCCAGGCTCAGCACGCCAACCGGACGACGCCCGGCGTTGTTCCACTCTTTCAGCACCAGCCCAACCAGCCCGCCGCACAGCACGTAGAAGCTCATGTGCAGCATCCAGCTCATGTAGTCATACTGCGCCGGAATACTGGCGTGACCCCAGGCGTAAAAGAAGAATTGCAGATACCACATCAGACCGCCGAGGGCGGAAAGCAGGACGTTGGTGACGATCAGCGGTTTTGCCAGCGAGAAGTCGGCTTTTACCGACAGATTCTTCACTTTTGCCAGACGAATGAAGCAAAAGCCGAGGTTTACCAGTGCGCCGCCGCCCATGATCACCACGTAGCTTGGCAGGGCAACGTACAGCGGGTCGACGCCCAGCGCCGCAGCGGCGTCGTGCATCGGTTTGGCGGTGTTCATCGCGAACGACATGCCCGCCGAGAAGACGCCGCACATCACCGCCAGTAGCAGCCCTTTCTTCAGGTTGAACTCTTCGGCTTTGATGCCCATCTTGCGTTCTTTCAACTGGCCCGCGCGGGTGACAATTCCCACGCCGATCACCGCTACCAGCACGCCCAGCAGCGTCATTCGCCCACCCTGGGTGTTGATCAGCACATCGAAGTTGCCGTTGAGGATTGGCGTCATCAGGGTGCCAACAATCAGCGTAATGCCGATCGCGATGCCAATCCCCATCGACATTCCGAGGTAGCGCATGGTGAGGCCGTAGTTGATATTACCGATACCCCACATCGCGCCGAACAGGAATACCGGCAGCAGGGTGGAGGCGTTGAAGGAGGAGAAGTAGCCCCAGAAATCGGGCAGCAGCATGGCGCTGATTGTCCACGGCAAAATCAGCCAGGACACGGTACCGCCAACGGACCACATGGTTTCCCATGACCAGCCTTTCACCTTTTTAAACGGGGCATAGAAACAGGCTGCACTGGCCGCGCCTATCAAATGCCAGAAAATACCCATCGTAATCGCATGATTCATTTTTACATCCTCATCGTTTTTATAGCCGGAGGCTTCCCGCCGACTTGATGAGTGTAAAAATTAGGCGGTTTGGGAACCTTCAGAAGGTTGCCGCACTTTTGTTTTGAATGGCAATCAGCACGTTAACCGCGTGAGCAGACTCACAATTCCTTCATTTCTTAAAAACCGAATAACCTTATAAAAACTACGGCATTGATAATCATTTTCAATATCATTTAATTAACTATAATGAACCAACTGCTTACGCGGCATTAACAGCTGTGCCGCCCGACAATAATGGAGAGGATTATGAGTTATACACTGCCATCCCTGCCGTATGCCTACGACGCACTGGAACCGCATTTCGACAAGCAGACGATGGAAATCCATCACACTAAACATCACCAGACCTACGTGAATAACGCGAATGCTGCGCTGGAAAGCCTGCCAGAGTTCGCTAATCTGCCTGTTGAAGAGCTGATCACCAAACTGGACCAGCTGCCAGCAGACAAGAAAACCGTGCTGCGCAACAACGCGGGCGGTCACGCTAACCACAGCCTGTTCTGGAAAGGCCTGAAAACCGGCACCACCCTTCAGGGCGACCTGAAAGCGGCTATTGAGCGTGACTTCGGTTCCGTTGACAACTTCAAAGCGGAATTCGAAAAAGCCGCTGCAACCCGTTTCGGCTCTGGCTGGGCGTGGCTGGTCCTGAAAGGTGACAAACTGGCGGTCGTTTCAACCGCAAACCAGGACTCCCCGCTGATGGGTGAAGCTATCTCTGGCGCATCCGGCTTCCCAATTCTGGGTCTGGACGTGTGGGAACACGCTTACTACCTGAAGTTCCAGAACCGTCGCCCTGACTACATCAAAGCCTTCTGGGATGTAGTGAACTGGGACGAAGCAGCAGCGCGTTTCGCCGCTAAAAAATAAGGTTGCATTGACGCCTGTGAGAAGCGAGTCTGATGACTCGCTTTTTTTGTATCTGAAGGAGTGGAGATGCATTACCCGGTGAATGTGTTTACAGGCAAGGTAAGGGAGTACGAAGGCAGTCGCCCGAGCGCTATCGCCAAAGTGCAGGTCGACGGTGAGCTGACGCTTACCGAGCTTGGTCTGGCGGGCGATCAGCAGGCCGAAAAGAAAATCCACGGCGGGCCCGATCGCGCGCTGTGCCACTATCCGCGCGAGCACTATCAGCACTGGAAAACCGAATTTCCTGAACAGGCGGACCTTTTCGTCGCCCCCGCGTTTGGCGAAAATCTCTCAACGGAAGGGCTGACGGAGAAGAACGTCTTTATTGGCGATATTTATCGCTGGGGCGATGCTCTGATTCAGGTCACCCAGCCGCGCTCGCCGTGCTTCAAGCTTAACTACCATTTTGGCATTCAGGATATGTCGGCCCAGCTGCAAAACGCGGGTAAAACCGGCTGGCTGTATCGCGTTGTGCAGGCGGGACAGGTTTCGGCGGATGCGCCGATTGAGCTGGCTTCGCGCCTGAGTGAGGTGTCGGTATTCGAGGCCTGTGCCATTGCCTGGCATATGCCGTTCGACGATGAACAGTTTCACCGCCTGCTGTCAGCGGCAGGATTATCCACCAGCTGGACCAGAACGATGCAGAAGCGGCGGATAAGCGGCAAGATCGAGAGCAGTTCGCGGAGATTGTGGGGGAAATAATTGCCCCTCACCCCGGCCCTCTCCCCAAAGGGGCGAGGGTGAAAAGACCGCACCGAGCCGTCCCCTCTCCCCTATGGGGAGAGGGTTAGGGTGAGGGGATTACGAACGCTTATACAGCGGCAGCCACAGCGTTAGCCGCAGCCCGCCCAGCGGGCTGTCATCGGCTTTCACCCAGCCACGGTGCTGCTGCATGGCGGTTTCAACAATCGCCAGACCCAGCCCCGTACCGCCAGATTCACGGTCGCGCGCCTCGTCGGTACGGTAGAACGGACGGAAAATCTGCTCACGATCTTCCGGGCTGACGCCTGGACCGTCGTCGTCCACGATGATAGTGATCCCGTCTTTATCCACCGAAAACGCCACTTCAATCTTCGTGTGCGAGTAGCGCAGGGCGTTACGCACGATATTCTCCAGCGCGCTTTCCAGCGTGTTGGGGTTACCGTACAGCGGCCACGGGCCCGGCGGGAAATTGACGGTGAAGGATTTGCCCATCTGTTCCGCTTCGAAGGCCGCGTTGTCCAGCACCTCATGCCAGAGGTGATTGGCTTTCACCGTTTCGCTCACCAGCGCGTTTTTCTGCTGATTGCGCGACATCACCAGCAGATCGTTGATCATGCTGTCCAGGCGATGCGCTTCCGTCTCAATACGCTCCAGCTCCTTGCTCTCACCGCTGCGACGGCGCAGCAGGGCGGTACCCAGCTGTAAACGCGTGAGCGGCGTTCGCAGCTCGTGGGAGATATCCGACAGCAGACGTTGCTGGGCCGTCATCATTCGATCAAGCGCGCTCACCATCTGGTTAAAACTGGTTCCGGCGGCCAGGAACTCCTGCGGCCCGGATTCCAGCTCCGGATGCTGCCTCAGGTTGCCCTGCGCCACTTCGTCCGCCGCGTTTTTCAGCTTACGCGCCGGTTTCGCCAGGCTCCACGCCAGCCATAACAGCAGCGGGGAACTAACCAGCATGGTGACAATCAACAGCAACAGCGGACGGTCAAACAGCAGGTTGATGAAGTCGGACTGGGAACTGCTCGCGGGGCGAATCAGGTAGAGCTGGTAGTTATCTTCCCCATCCCGCACCGAGAAAGGGCCCACCATTTCTACCCGACCATATTTCTTTTTCTGCGGGTGATCGGCGTTATCCGCCTGGCCAATAAAGTTGCGGATAATCTGCATTTCATTGCGATCGGCCCCAATCACGCGGCCTTCACTGGTGACCAGTAAAAGACGTTGTCCGGGGGGCGCCCACTTGTCGATAGCGCGAAACAGCCTGCGCCACCACATTAAATCGTTCGGCGGATCGTTTGCCAGCTCCGCTTCCACGTGCTGCTCGATCATCACGCCCTGACGTTGCTCGCTGTCGAGCAGCTCCGTCATCTGGCGTGAGTCGAGTTTTGGCAACATCAAAACGAGCATTAAAACCAGTGCCAGCGTCAGCCAGAAGATGGCGAAGATGCGGGCGGTTAAGCTGCCTATCATGAAGCGGAAACCATCAGATAACCGCGACCACGCAGGGTTTTAAACCAGGGGTGACCGTCTTTACGCTCCGGCAGCTTACGGCGCAGGTTCGAGATATGCATATCGATGGCGCGGTCAAACGGGGTAAGGCGTTTGCCCAGCACTTCCTGGCTCAAGTGTTCACGCGACACCACCTGGCCGAGATGCTGCGCCAGCAGATACAGCAGGGTGAACTCGGTGCCGGTTAGCTCCAGCGTTTCACCGTCGAAGCTCGCTTCCTGGCGGCCCGGGTTCAGGCTCAGGGAGTCCACTTCCAGCGTAGGTGAGCTGTTGTCGGTATTCTGCTGCTGCTCGCTCCAGTGAGAGCGGCGCAGGATCGCGCGAATACGGGCCACCAGTTCACGGTCGTTGAACGGCTTAGGTAAATAGTCATCCGCACCCAGCTCAAGGCCGAGTACGCGGTCAAGCTCGCTGCCGCGTGCGGTCAGCATAATGACGGGGGCCTGGTGTGTCTGGCGAAGCTCTTTCAACGTATCAATACCATTTTTCTTCGGCATCATGACGTCGAGCAAAAGTAAATCGATGCTGTCGTCAAGGAGACTCAGCGCCTGTTCCCCATCATGGGCAACCAGGACGTTGAAACCTTCCATGTCGAGCAACTCCTTTAAAAGAGATGTGAGCTCTCGGTCATCATCAACTAACAGGATTTTATTCATTGTTTAAATACCTCCGAGGCAGAAATTACGACATCAAGGCTATCTAATCCATGACTTTACGTTGTTTTACACCCCCTGACGCATGTTTGCAGCCTGAATCGTAGACTGTCTCTCGTTGAATCGCGACACGAAAGATTTTGGGAGCAAGTGATGCGCAAAGTTACCGCTGCCGTCATGGCCTCAACGCTGGCCTTCTGTGCGTTTAGCCAGGCTGCTGTAGCTATCAACAGCGATAACGGTTCCTCAGCAGAGGGCGCAACGCAGCACAGCAGCCAAAGCCATATGTTTGACGGCATAAGTTTAACCGAACATCAGCGTCAACAGATGCGAGATCTGATGCAGAGGGCACGACACGACCAGCCCCCTGTTAATGTTAGCGAAATGGAGACAATGCATCGCCTTGTCACCGCAGAAAATTTTGACGAAAGCGCTGTACGCGCTCAGGCAGAAAAAATGGCGCAGGAACAGGTTGCCCGCCAGGTAGAAATGGCGAAGGTACGCAACCAGATGTTCCACCTGCTAACGCCCGAGCAGCAAGCGGTTTTGAATACCAAACATCAGCAACGTATGAACCAGTTGCGTGAGGTTGCACGGATGCAGCGAAGCTCAGATATGACGCTTTTCAGTAGCAATAGCAGTACCCGTAGTAACCAGTAAACCCTGTTTTCCTTGCCATAGACACCATCCCTGTCTTCCCCCACATGATGTGGGGGTTTTTTTTGCCCATCGTTCAGTGTTGTTAACGCTTTATTCATCCTTTCACTCCACCGCCATCCGTTATACTAGCGCCATGGCATGACAGGAGTGTTTATGAATCAAACCTATGGACGGCTGGTAAGCCGGGCCGCAATAGCCGCGACGGTGACGGCGTCGTGTTTGCTGATCATTAAAATTTTCGCGTGGTGGTACACCGGGTCGGTTAGTATTCTGGCGGCGCTGGTGGATTCACTGGTGGATATTGCCGCCTCGCTGACCAACCTGCTGGTGGTGCGCTATTCGCTGCAACCGGCAGATGAAGAGCATACGTTTGGCCACGGCAAAGCGGAATCGCTGGCCGCGCTGGCACAAAGTATGTTTATTTCTGGCTCCGCGCTTTTCCTGTTTTTGACCGGCATTCAGCATCTTATTTCGCCTTCTCCGATGAACGATCCGGGCGTTGGTGTGGTCGTAACCGTAGTTGCACTTATAAGCACACTTGTTCTTGTAACGTTCCAGCGCTGGGTTGTACGCAAAACACAAAGCCAGGCTGTACGGGCCGATATGCTTCATTATCAGTCTGATGTTATGATGAATGGGGCAATTCTTATTGCGCTCGGTCTGGCCTGGTATGGCTGGCATCGTGCCGATGCGTTGTTTGCGTTAGGGATAGGGATCTATATTTTATACAGCGCGTTGCGGATGGGGTATGACGCGGTACAGTCGCTTCTTGACCGTGCGCTTCCGGATGCAGAACGTGATGAAATTTATGCCATCGTGACCCACTGGCCTGGCGTCAGTGGTGCTCACGATCTTCGTACGCGGCAGTCAGGGCCGACCCGCTTTATTCAGATTCATTTGGAAATGGAAGACAACCTGCCACTGGTTCAGGCGCATATGGTCGCTGAACAGGTGGAGCAGGCGATTTTGCAGCGTTTCCCTGGGTCAGACGTCATTATTCACCAGGATCCGTGCTCTGTCGTCCCCAGGGCGTTTTGAGCTTTCGTAATTCGTTGTAAAAAAGTGAGCCAGACCAGCATTTTGTGGATAAATTACCACCATATGGCCTGACCTGAATCAATTCAGCTGGAAGGGATTGATATACTATTTGCAGTATTCGACGGTTGAACAGTTTCTTCCGGCAGCAGATTTCAATTTTGCATTCCTAAGTTCAGAGGTAGTCATGATTAAGAAAATCGGTGTGTTGACAAGCGGCGGTGATGCGCCGGGCATGAACGCGGCAATCCGTGGGGTTGTCCGTGCAGCGCTGACGGAAGGTCTGGAAGTTTTTGGTATCTATGACGGTTACCTGGGTCTGTATGAAGACCGCATGGTTCAGCTCGACCGCTACAGCGTGTCTGACATGATCAACCGTGGCGGTACTTTCCTCGGTTCCGCGCGCTTCCCGGAATTCCGTGACGAACACATCCGTGAAGTGGCTATCGAAAACATGAAAAAACGGGGTCTGGATGCGCTGGTGGTTATCGGCGGCGACGGCTCGTACATGGGTGCAAAACGTCTGACTGAAATGGGCTTCCCGTGCATCGGCCTGCCTGGCACCATCGACAACGACATCAAAGGCACTGACTACACCATAGGTTACTTCACCGCGCTGGGTACCGTTGTGGAAGCGATTGACCGCCTGCGTGACACCTCTTCCTCTCACCAGCGTATTTCCATTGTTGAAGTGATGGGCCGTTACTGCGGTGACCTGACCCTGGCAGCGGCCATTGCCGGTGGCTGTGAGTTCGTGGTAGTTCCGGAAGTAGAGTTCAGCCGTGAAGATCTGGTCGCAGAGATCAAAGCCGGCATCGCGAAAGGTAAGAAACACGCCATCGTTGCTATCACCGAGCACATCTGTGACGTTGACGAGCTGGCGAAGTACATCGAAACCGAAACCAAACGCGAAACCCGCGCGACCGTTCTGGGTCACATTCAGCGTGGCGGTTCCCCAGGCCCGTACGACCGTATCCTGGCGTCCCGCATGGGTGCGTACGCGATCGAGCTGCTGCTACAGGGCCACGGCGGCCGCTGCGTCGGTATTCAGAACGAGAAACTGGTTCACCATGACATCATCGACGCCATTGAAAACATGAAGCGTCCGTTCAAAGGTGACTGGCTGGACTGCGCGAAAAAACTGTACTGATCGGCTCTGTTGCCCGGTGGCGCTGCGCTTACCGGGCCTACAAAAGCACGGATCGTAGGCCGGGTAAGGCGTAGCCGCCACCCGGCTTTTTTGTGCCCATCCTTTTTTTATTCCTCCACGTTATAGCCAATCTTTTTTTATTCTTTAATCATCGGTTAGCTTTCTGGCACGCTGCATTAATCAAAACACTACACAAGAGAGCCGGGCGATGAATAAATGGGGCGTGGGGTTAACATTATTGCTGGCATCGACCAGCGTTCTGGCAAAGGACATTCAGTTACTGAACGTGTCGTACGATCCGACGCGTGAACTGTACGACCAGTACAACAAAGCTTTTGCGGGGCACTGGAAACAGGAAACCGGCGATAACGTGGTGGTTCGCCAGTCTCACGGCGGTTCAGGTAAGCAGGCGACATCGGTGATCAACGGCATTGAAGCCGATGTGGTTACCCTGGCGCTGGCTTATGACGTAGACGCGATCGCGGAGCGTGGCCGTATCGACAAAAACTGGATCAAGCGCCTGCCGGACAACTCTGCGCCATACACCTCGACCATTGTCTTCCTGGTGCGCAAAGGCAACCCGAAACAGATTAAAGACTGGAACGACCTGATTAAGCCGGGCGTGTCTGTCATCACGCCGAACCCGAAAAGCTCCGGCGGCGCACGCTGGAACTACCTGGCGGCCTGGGGCTACGCCCTGCACCACAACAACGGTGACCAGGCTAAAGCGCAGGAATTCTTGAAAGCGCTGTTTAAAAATGTCGAAGTGCTGGACTCCGGCGCGCGCGGCGCAACTAACACCTTCGTCGAGCGCGGTATCGGCGACGTGCTGATTGCCTGGGAAAACGAAGCCCTGCTGGCGACTAACGAGCTGGGTAAAGACAAATTCGAGATCGTGACCCCGAGCGAATCCATCCTGGCTGAGCCGACCGTCTCCGTCGTCGATAAGGTTGTTGATAAGAAGGGCACCAAAGCGGTGGCGGAAGCCTACCTGAAGTACCTCTACTCACCGGAAGGGCAGGAAATTGCGGCGAAAAACTTCTACCGCCCGCGCGATGAGGCCGTCGCGAAGAAATACGAAAACGCCTTCCCGAAACTGAAGCTGTTCACTATCGATGATGTTTTTGGCGGCTGGACCAAAGCGCAGAAAGAGCACTTCTCTAACGGCGGCACCTTCGACCAGATCAGCAAGCGCTAGGCGTTTCATAAAGCACGACACGGTAACCCGGTGTGAGAAATCCGCCGGGTTTTTTATTTGGTCATCATTTTGCGTTACTCTTTTGCCTTTACTGAAAACAGGGAACGCGTTGTGAAAAAAATTATCTTACTGATTCTGATCGTTATCGCCCTTGCCGCAGGCGGCGTGTACTGGATGAAAGCGGGTAATCCGAATGCGTTGCGTCATATCGTTCTCGACCAGTGTGTGCCCAACCAGCTGCATAACCGTAACCCGGCACCGTGTGCGCAGGTGAAGCCAGATGCGGGCTACGTGGTGTTCAAGGACCGCAACGGACCGCTGCAATACCTCCTGATGCCCACGTACCGTATCAACGGCACCGAAAGCCCGCTGCTGACCGAGCCTCAGACACCGAATTTCTTCTGGCTGGCATGGCAGTCTCGTCATTTTATGAGCATGAAACGGGGAGCCGACGTGCCTGACAGCGCTATTTCGCTGACCATCAACTCCCCGACCGGGCGCACGCAAAACCATTTCCATATCCACATCTCCTGCCTGCGCCCGGACGTGCGCGAGAAGCTGAACGCGGCGCAGGGGCAAATCAGCACCCAGTGGCTACCGCTTCCGGGCGGGCTGGAAGGGCATGAGTACCTTGCCCGTCGGGTGACGGAGAACGAACTGGTGCAGCGCAGCCCGTTTATGATGCTGGCGGAAGAGCTGCCGGAAGCGCGCGACCATATGGGACGCTTCGCGCTGGCGATGGCGCAGCAGTCAGACGGCTCGTTTGTACTGCTGGCGACAGAGCGTAACCTGCTTACCTTTAACCGCGCGTCGGCTGAGGAATTGCAGGATCATCAATGCGATATCCTGAAGTGACCCCACCATAAATAGCGTTTACTCGCCCTGCCTGTCGCCGTAGACTTGCTGAAAAATTCTACAGGAGACAGGTATGTCGCTCTGGTTAACGCATCCTCTGCTGCTTCCCTCGCTGATCGTCGGCGTCACCATCGTGCTGTGGGCGACGTCGCTGTTGCCGGAATTTATCACCGCGCTGCTGTTCTTTACGGCGGCGATGACCGCCAGAATCGCCCCGCCGGAAGTGATCTTTGGCGGCTTCGCCTCGTCTGCCTTCTGGCTGGTGTTCAGCGGCTTTGTGCTGGGCGTGGCGATTCGGAAAACCGGCCTGGCGGACAGGGCCGCCCGGGCGCTGTCGGCAAAGCTTACCGACTCCTGGGTGCTGATGGTGGCAAGCGTTGTGCTGCTGAGCTATGCCCTGGCATTCGTGATGCCGTCGAACATGGGACGTATTGCGCTGCTGATGCCGATTGTCGCCGCGATGGCGAAGCGGGCCGGCATTCCTGATGGCTCGCGGGCCTGGTTTGGCCTGGCGCTGGCGGTCGGGTTTGGCACCTTCCAGCTCTCGGCCACTATTTTGCCCGCTAACGTGCCAAACCTTGTGATGAGCGGCGCGGCGGAAGGCTCATACGGTATCCACCTCAACTATGTCCCGTATCTGCTGCTGCACACGCCGGTGCTGGGTATTCTCAAAGGCCTGATTCTGATTGGCCTGATCTGCTGGCTGTTCCCCGGTAGCCCGAAACCAGCGAAGGATCTGACGCCGTCTGAACCGATGGGGCGTGACGAAAAACGACTCGCCTGGCTGCTGGCGGTGGTGTTGACGATGTGGGTAACGGAGAGCTGGCACGGCGTGGGCCCAGCGTGGACAGGGCTGGCGGCCTCGGTCATCGTCATGCTCCCGCGCATTGGTTTTATCACCGGTGAGGAGTTCTCGGCGGGGGTGAATATGCGCACCTGTATTTACGTCGCGGGTATACTCGGGCTGGCCATTACGGTGACGCAGACCGGTATCGGTGCGGCCGTAGGCGAGGCGTTGCTCCATATCATGCCGCTGGATGCAGACCGCCCGTTTACCAGCTTCCTGGCGCTGACGGGGATCACCACGGCGCTCAACTTCATTATGACCGCCAACGGCGTTCCGGCGCTGTACACCACGCTGGCGCAGAGCTTCTCCGACGCGACCGGCTTCCCGCTGATGTCGGTGATCATGATTCAGGTGCTGGGGTATTCCACGCCGCTGCTGCCGTATCAGGCGTCGCCGATTGTGGTGGCGATGGGCTTAGGGAAAGTGCCTGCGAAGGCGGGGATGCTGCTCTGCCTGGCGCTGGCGATTGTGACGTATCTGGTGCTGCTGCCGCTGGATTATTTGTGGTTTAGCGTATTAGGACGTTTGTAGTGGTTTTGTAGGGCGGATTAGCGAAGCGCCACCCGCCCCAAAGGCAATTACGCCTGCTTAGCCGCTTCTGCCGCTTTAACGATCACCGCGAAAGCGTCTGCTTTCAGGGATGCGCCGCCAACCAGCGCGCCATCGATGTCTGGCTGGGTGAACAGCTCAGCTGCGTTTGATGCGTTAACGGAACCGCCGTACTGGATGATGACCTGCTCAGCCACTTTCGCGTCTGCTTTTGCAATGTGGTCACGGATGAACTTGTGCACCGCCTGTGCCTGCGCTGGAGTTGCAGATTTGCCGGTACCGATCGCCCAGACTGGCTCGTAAGCGATAACCGCGCCTTCGAACGCTGCCGCACCCTGGGTTTTCAGCACAGCGTCGATCTGACGTGCGCACACTTCTTCGGTTTTACCCGCTTCGTTTTCTGCTTCGGTTTCACCGATGCACAGAACCGGGATCAGACCCTGCTCTTTCAGCACAGCGAATTTCTTCGCGATGAACTCGTCAGATTCTTTATGGTAGGTGCGACGCTCAGAGTGGCCGATGATGATGTATTTCGCGCCGATGTCTTTCAGCATTTCAGCGGAGGTTTCACCGGTAAACGCGCCAGACAGGTTAACGTCAACGTTCTGCGCGCCCAGAATGATGTGGCTGCCGTCAGCGGCACGTTTAGCCAGATCCAGGTACATATCCGGCGGAGCGATAGCAACCGCGCAGCCGGTCACGCCAGCCAGCTCTTTACGCAGGTTAGCAACCAGTTCGTTTACCATGTGGCGGCTGCCGTTCAGTTTCCAGTTACCCATCACTAAAGGATGTCGCATTTCAATTCTCCACGCTCAATAAGCGAATTAAGGAATATGGCCACCCTTAAGGGCAGCATGGTCTGTGAATCAGTATAGAGATTTTCCCTCGAAAGGCTTTGCTTTTTGTCATTAATTCGCCCCCTCGAGTGCGTCTGATAGGGCCAGCTTAATCGGTTCAACCGCGAAGGTCAGTCCCTTTTCGCCGTTATCTGCGACGACATAGCGAACGGCACCTTCCGTATCCGCGTAATAGCGTTTGTTTTTCCCGGCGGTAAGCAGTTTTTGCAGCTTTTGCTGGCTTTGCGCTTTCGTGAAGGTGGGGGTAAAGGCGCGCAGAATAGCGCTCATATACTCCAGCGCTTTCGCTTTCGCCGCTTTCTGCTCTGGGCCCTGAATCGGCAGCCAGGTGATCTGCATGCTTTTGATTTTTAACGTTCCGCGCTCAAGGGCAGTGGAAGCATATAGATTCTCGTTAATTTTGCTGGCAGCGCGGGTCAGGGTTGGCGTATCGCGGGCACCGTCAATCGCACGGAACTCTCCCAGCGCAAGCGAGGGGTTTTCTTTATTGAAGGCTTCGCGGAACTGGCTGATAGATTGATCGAAAGAGGGGGCGCCCGCCAGAAGGTAGGGGGCGGTGACCGGGGAAGCCGGTTCCGCGGCGTGCAGAGAAAAACTGGCGCTCAGCATCGCTAAACACAAATAAAGAGAGTGTGCCGAACTTTTCATCAACATTGCCCCTGGCCGTTATTGCCCATGATTAAAACGATATCTGGTCGGCTTGTCAAAAGGTCACAACTCCAGGGTAAAATGCGGGCTAAACAATAATAAGGAACCTTACATGACCATACAGCAGTGGTTGTTTTCATTCAAAGGGCGTATTGGACGCCGTGACTTCTGGATCTGGATGGCAGCGTGGGTTGTCGCCATGCTGCTTCTGTTTTTTGTTGCCTATAACGCCTGGCTGAGCACGCAAACTGCGGCTTTTGCGCTGGTCTGTTTACTGTGGCCAACCGCCGCCGTGGTGGTGAAACGTCTGCACGATCGCGGTCGCTCCGGCGCTTGGGCTTTTCTGATTATTCTGGCGTGGATGCTGGTGGCGGGGAACTGGTCAATGCTGCCCTCCATCCTCCCGTGGGTGGTGGGCAGACTGCTGCCGACGGTTATCTTTGTGATGATGGTTGTCGAACTGGGTGCGTTTATTGGCACCCAGAGCGAGAACAAATACGGAAAAGATACCCTTGAGGTGAAGTACCGCTGATCACCAGTAGTGTTCGGCGGTCATATGGCCCGGTCGGCGACGAAGGTGTTTCGTCATCTGCCGGGTATCCTTCAGCAGTTGCTGCGTATCGCGCACCATTTGCGGGTTACCGCACAGCATCACGTGGCTGGTTTCGGTATTCATCGGTAAACCCACCGCCTCTTCCAGCGCGCCGCTTTCAATCAACGCCGGAACGCGGCCGGTTAACGAGCCAGCTGCGGTTTCGCGGCTGACCACCGTCTGAATTTTTAACTTCCCGCCATATCGCTGTTCCAGCGCCTGCATCTGCGGCAAATAGCTCAGGTCTGCGGCGTAGCGCGCGGCGTGGACCAGCACGATATTCTTAAAGCGCTCCAGATCTTTGCCGTACTCCAGGATAGAGAGATACGGGCCGATGGCCGTGCCGGTCGCCAGCATCCAGAGCGTGTCACAGTCGGGGATTTCATCCAGCACGAAGAACCCCGCCGCGTCGGAGACAATCTGCACCTCATCGCCCGGTTTCAGCGCGGCGAGGCGCGGGCTGAGCTTACCGTCCGGGACGGTGACCAGATAGAACTCGAGATCCGGGTTATCAGGCGCGTTAACGTAAGAGTAGGCGCGCTGTACGCGTTCACCGTCGATATCCAGCCCGAGCTTGGCAAACTGCCCGGCGGTAAACGGATGAACGGGCGCGTGCAGCGTGAGGCTAAATAGCGCATCGGTCCAGAACTGTACCTTTGTGACTTTACCTGTTACCCAGTCCGCCATGATCTTCTCCTGTGCTGTTTCTCTCTTCTATCTTCCGTACTTGTGGGAAACATTTCCAGCCCATTCGGGCCGGAAAGCTCTATCGATCAAACGGTTTTACAGAATGTGCGTCTGTACGTCCGGGTCTTTGCGGTCGAGATAATGAATGGACTGAATGCGGCGAATGGTGCGGGATTTGCCGCGGATCAGCAGGGTTTCAGTGGTGGCCATGTTTCCCTTGCGGGTGATGCCATCCAGCAGATCGCCTTTGGTGATGCCGGTTGCGGAGAAGACCACGTTATCGCTGCGAGCCATCTCGTTCAGCGCGAGCACTTTATTGGCCTCGATGCCCATCGCCGCACAGCGCGCCAGTTCGTCTTCACCAATGCGAAGGTTCTCGTCGCTGTCGCCTTTGACCTCATGGCGTGGCAGCAGACGCGCCTGCATATCGCCGTCCAGCGCGCGGATCACTGCCGCAGAGACCACACCTTCCGGCGCGCCGCCGATGCCGTAAAGCACGTCGACCTCGCTGTCCGGCATGCAGGTCAGAATAGAGGCGGCAACGTCGCCATCAGGAATGGCAAATACGCGCACGCCGAGTGCTTGCAGATAAGCGATGGTGGCGTCGTGGCGCGGTTTCGCCAGGATGGTCACGGTGAGTTCGTTGAGCGGTTTGTTCAGCGCGCTGGCGACGTTACGCAGGTTCTCTTCCAGCGGCAGGCTGAGGTCGATTGCGCCTTTTGCGCCAGGACCGACAATCAGCTTTTCCATGTACATATCCGGCGCGTTAAGGAAGCAGCCTTTATCGCCTACGGCCAGCACCGCCAGGGCGTTGGCCTGACCCATTGCGGTCATGCGCGTGCCTTCTATCGGGTCGACCGCGATATCCACCGCATCGCCTTTGCCCGTCCCGACTTTTTCACCGATGTAGAGCATCGGGGCTTCGTCGATTTCGCCTTCGCCAATGACGATAGTGCCATCGATATTGACCTGATTAAGCACAATGCGCATGGCGTGGACGGCTGCGCCGTCTGCGGTATTTTTGTCGCCACGGCCCAGCCACTTGTAGCCTGCGAGGGCGGCAGCTTCGGTGACGCGGGAAAACTCGATAGCAAGTTCACGTTTCATGAGGTACTCGTACAATCAAAAGGAATTGCACGAAGTTTATCACAGAGTGGGGAGGGGGAGGGGTGGTGCGGTCTGAGCCCCTCACCCCGGCCCTCTCCCCAAAGGGGAGAGGGTTAGGGTGAGGGGTGAGTCTGTCTTACTCGTCGTGCTCTTCCCATGCCAGGGCACGTTTCACCGCTTTCTTCCAGCCGCTGTAGCGGTAGTTGCGCTCGGTGGTTTCGATGCCTGGACGGAATTCGCGTTCGATCACCGCTTTTTCCTGAAGCTCGTCAAGGTTTTGCCAGAAGCCAACCGCCAGACCTGCCAGATACGCCGCGCCCAGCGCCGTTACTTCTCGCACCTCAGGACGTTCAACGCGGGTACCCAGAATGTCGGACTGGAACTGCATCAGGAAGTTGTTGGCTACCGCACCGCCGTCCACGCGCAGGGCGTGCAGACGAATGCCGGAGTCCGCCTGCATCGCTTCCAGCACGTCGCGCGTCTGGTAGGCGATGGATTCCAGGGTCGCACGAATAATGTGGTTTGAGTTCACACCGCGCGTCAGGCCGAAAATCGCGCCGCGGGCGTACGGATCCCAGTACGGTGCGCCCAGACCGGTAAACGCTGGCACCACGTATACGCCGTTGGTGTCTTTCACTTTGGTCGCGAAGTATTCGGAGTCAAACGCATCGCTGATCAGCTTCATCTCGTCGCGCAGCCACTGAATGGAGGCACCCGCCATGAATACCGCCCCTTCCAGGGCATAGTTCACTTCACCGCGTGGGCCGCAGGCGATGGTGGTCAGCAGACCGTTTTCTGATTTCACCGCTTTCTCCCCGGTGTTCATGAGCATAAAGCAGCCGGTGCCGTAAGTGTTCTTCGCCATCCCTTCCTTGACGCACAGCTGGCCGAACAGCGCCGCCTGCTGGTCACCGGCAATACCGGCGATAGGAATACGGGTGCCGCCTTTACCGCCGATGTTGGTCTGGCCGTATACTTCTGAAGATTTGCGCACGTCTGGCAGCATCGCACGCGGAATGTCCAGCGCGTCCAGCATCTTGTCATCCCACTCCAGAGTGTTGATGTTGAACAGCATGGTGCGCGAGGCGTTGGTGTAGTCGGTGACGTGAACGCGTCCCTGAGTCATCTTCCAGATAAGCCAGGTATCGACGGTGCCAAACAGCAGCTCGCCGCGTCGTGCACGTTCGCGTGAACCTTCCACGTGATCGAGGATCCACTTCACTTTGGTGCCGGAGAAATACGGGTCAATGACCAGACCGGTTGTACTGCGCACGTACTCTTCCATTCCGTCGCGCTTCAGTTTTTCGCAGATCTCTGAGGTGCGGCGGCACTGCCAGACAATGGCGTTGTAGATGGGCTTACCGGTTTCGCGCTCCCAGACAACGGTGGTTTCACGCTGGTTGGTGATTCCGATAGCGGCAATCTCGTCAGAACTGATGTCGGCTTTCGCCAGCACTTCCACCAGCGTGGAGCTTTGTGACGCCCAGATCTCCATCGGGTCGTGTTCAACCCAGCCTGGACGCGGATAGATTTGCTCAAATTCGCGTTGAGACACGCTGACAATGTTCGCGTCATGATCCATTACGACAGCGCGGGAGCTGGTAGTGCCCTGGTCGAGCGCAACGATATATTTTTTTTCGGTCATGGTATGTGTCCCGTAGTCAGATTACAGCGAAGCTTTTTGTTGTGTGGTGGAAGTCGACTCTTTTTCCTCTTCCACACAGGTGTCGCACGGTAAGTGGCGACCAATTAATTTGCGATAGCCGAATGCGCCCAGCGCCGCCCCTACGATTGGCCCGAACAGCGGAACCAGGAAGTAAGGAATGTCTTTGCCGCCGGTAAAGGCGACATCGCCCCATCCTGCAAAGAAGGCGAAGGTTTTTGGACCCAGGTCACGCGCCGGATTCATCGCAAAGCCGGTCAGCGGACCCATGGATGCGCCAATTACCGCAATCAGAAGGCCAATCAAAAGTGGTGCCAGCGGGCCGCGCGGAATGCCGTTTCCGTCGTCGCCCAGCGCCATAATGACGCCCATCAGAATAGCGGTAATCACCATTTCAACTGCGAACGCCTGCACAAAATTAATATGCGGATTCGGATACGTTGAGAAAATGCCTGCCAGATCCAGACTTTCGACACTGCCACGCACCATATGATGCGTCTGTTCGAAGTCGGTGAAAAGATTGTAATAAAGCCCGTAAACTAACGCCGCTGCGCAAAAGGCGCCGGCAAATTGTGAAATGATGAAAGGGACAACTTTGCGTCCGTCAAAGCACGCGAATAGCCACAACGCGATGGTCACCGCCGGGTTAAGATGTGCGCCGGAAACCCCTGCGGTCAGGTAGATGGCCATCGCCACGCCCAAACCCCAGATAATACTGATTTCCCACTGACCAAAACTGGCACCCGCCACTTTCAGTGCAGCGACACAGCCTACTCCGAAGAATATCAACAACCCGGTACCCAGGAACTCGGCAATGCACTGGCCTTTTAAGGTTGATGTCTGACTCATAATCGGAATCCTGCAAAAGAGTAATGTTTATTGTTTGCGTGACCGCCCGTGACAGCCACGATGCCCTGTAGACATAGTGTTAATTTATCGTTAACGAGCACAAACGAGAAATATCGAAATCAAAATGTGTGGTCTGTGTCAATAAAATGAGCGTTTTCGCGCCATAAAGCGCGTTTTTGCATCAACGGTATAATGTGAGCTGAATCATTTCATTAACTAAAGAGTTAACAATTTAGGGGTATATGCCGCGAACGCACCAGGACCAGACCTAAAAGTGTTGCAAACCGCGATCTGCGCGGTGTGTCGCTGGACACAGAGCGCCGCGCTCCATACAATCGACGGTATATGTCGTGCGCGTTTACGTTAAAGCGTCGCCTTGCAATTCAGGAGAGGTAGCATCATGTCTTTAGAAGTGTTTGAGAAACTGGAATCGAAAGTACAGCAGGCGATCGACACCATCACCCTGCTGCAGATGGAAATTGAAGAGCTGAAAGAGAAAAACAACTCCCTGTCCCAGGAAGTTCAGAATGCTCAGCACAGCCGTGAAGAACTGGAGCGCGAAAACAACCAGCTGCGCGAACAGCAGAACGGCTGGCAGGATCGCCTGCAGGCACTGCTGGGACGTATGGAAGAAGTCTGATTTCCTTTGGGAATGAATTGAGTAGGCCGGGTAAGGCGAAGCCGCCACCCGGCTTTTTTATGGTTATTGCTCACGGATTTCAACCATAAAAAAGGCCGCCAGAGGCGGCCTTAACGCTACTTGTCCTGCGCTGTCATAGCATAAGCAACAAACCCACTCGGTTCATCACTCTTTACCACGAGTACGCTGGCGACAATGAACGCGATACATAAATAGCATTTCATTATGCGGTCCCTGCTGCTTACCGCTCCACCGTTCACCACCGGTGATAAGTCGGTGGACACAAGCCCGGTTAAAGGTTGCTTTACGGTTGTGAATACACCTTTCCCTGGACCGGCGCCCATTTGCGAGATGGCGGAAAGGGACACAGCATCATAATGAGCAACAGCTGCGGAGTTAAGGTTCCCACACATAATTAGGAATTCATAAAGGGTCGACAGGGGTTACCTGAGGAATGAATCAGGGTAAGATAAAAATCCTGGTTAAAGGTTGCAATATCACCCAACGGACCGCGAATCCCGAGGGACAAAAAAACCGCCACATTGCTGTTGGCGGTTTTTTTATGCATCTCGCTTATCGATTAACTACTCAATGTCCAGCGCATCCTCGGAAAGGATAATGCCGGTATTGTCAGCATAAAGGTGGTCGCCCGAGAAGAAGGTCACGCCGCCGAAATTGACGCGCACGTCGCTTTCGCCGATGCCGTCGCCCGCTGCGCCTACCGGTATGGCCGCGATGGCCTGAATCCCGATATCCAGGTCTTCGAGATCGTCCACCTGACGCACGGAGCCGTACACCACAATGCCTTCCCACTCGTTCTGGACGGCAATTCCCGCCAGTTCAGCATCAATCAATGCACGGCGCACGGAACCGCCGCCGTCGACCACCAGAACGCGGCCACGGCCGTTCTCTTCGAGCAGATCGTACAGCAACCCGTTGTCCTCGAAACATTTCACCGTGATGATTTGTCCGCCAAACGACGACCGTCCACCAAAGTTGGAGAACAGGGGTTCAACGACGTTGACATCTTCCTGGTAGATGTCACAAAGCTCGGAGGTATCGTATTTCATAGGTTTAACGCTCTGTTGCTGCGAATGTGTTCAGTATATCGTGCGAAATGCCTTGTTGGCAAAATCATCAATTGTTAATTGATATTTGTCAGCTAACTCAGCGTCTGGCTTAAGACAATCCCGATGACGAACAGCAGGTTAGTCAGCAACGCGCCTTTTACCGTGCGCTCCAGCATCGGCGGCATGGCAGCCGGGCTGAGTTCACGCATGACATAGCGGGCCTGCTTAACCAGCAGCGGTGCGGCGAGCACAAACAGCCAGCCCCACAGGCTGTGCAGAGAGATCAGATTGAACAGTGCCAGGCAGACCAGCGCGCCGATGAGCAGGCAGGCGTGATAGCGGCGGGCATTCACCGGGCCCAGACGCACGGCCAGCGTGTTCTTACCGTTCTCACGGTCGCTGTCGATGTCGCGCAGGTTATTGATATTCAGCACCGCCGTCGCCAGCAGACCGCAGGCGGTCGCGGGCAGGAACAGGGCGGGGATCACCGTATGCGCCTGCAAGTACCAGCTTCCCATGACGCTCAGCCAGCCGAAGAACACCAGTACGGAGATGTCGCCCAGACCAATATACCCGTAAGGACGCGTCCCGACGGTATAGGTAATTGCTGCAATAATGGCGAGCAAGCCCAGCACCAGGAAGCCAATGAAATCGCTGGTGGTTTTCGAGGCGACCGTCACCAGCGCCAGGCCGGACAGGCAAATCAACACCACGGTGATAATCAGCGCCCGCTTCATCTGTGCCTGGGTAATCACCCCTTTTTGCATCCCGCGCAGCGGCCCGATACGATCAGGTTTATCGCTGCCTTTTACCGCATCGCCGTAATCATTGGCGAGATTAGAGAGGATTTGCAGTAGCCCGGCGGTGACAAGCGCCAGACCAGCCACCAGGGGATCGAAATGCCCCTGCCACCAGGCAAGTGCGGTACCGACGATAATGGCGGCAAAAGCCAGAGGAAGCGTTTTTGGACGCAGACTTTCGAGCCACGCCTGCGTACGGCTGATATCAGTCATAGTTATTTAGCCAATAAAAATGGGGGCCATAGCCCCCATCAACAGTGATGAAAATGCATTGAACGCGATTATAGAATAAAACGGCTCAGATCTTCATCTGCCACTAACGCATCCAGGTGTTTGCCCACATACTCTGCGTCAATGGTAATGGTTTGACCGTTAAGGTCGCTCGCATCGTAAGAGATATCTTCCACCAGGCGTTCCAGCACGGTGTGCAGACGACGCGCACCGATGTTTTCGGTGGTTTCGTTGACCTGCCATGCGGCCTGAGCGATGCGTTTGATCCCATCGTCGGTGAACTCGATATTCACGCCTTCGGTCGCCATCAACGCTTTGTACTGTACGGTCACAGAAGCGTTTGGCTCAGTCAGGATACGTTCGAAATCTTCAGTGGTCAGCGCCTGCAGCTCAACGCGGATTGGCAGACGACCCTGCAGTTCCGGAATGAGATCGGATGGGCTGGCAACCTGAAACGCACCTGACGCGATAAACAGAATGTGGTCAGTTTTCACCATGCCGTGCTTGGTAGAGACGGTGCAACCTTCCACCAGCGGCAGCAGGTCGCGCTGAACGCCTTCGCGGGAAACATCCGGGCCGGAGCTGTTGCCGCCGCGCTTACAGATTTTGTCGATTTCGTCGATAAACACGATACCGTGCTGCTCAACCGCGTCGATAGCGTCCTGTTTCAGCTCTTCCGGGTTAACCAGCTTCGCGGCTTCTTCTTCAATCAGCAGCTTCATCGCGTCTTTGATTTTCAGCTTACGCGCTTTCTGTTTCTGCCCGCCCAGGTTCTGGAACATGGACTGCAACTGGCTGGTCATCTCTTCCATGCCCGGAGGGGCCATGATTTCAACGCCCATTGGCGCGGCAGCGAGATCGATCTCAATCTCTTTGTCGTCCAGCTCGCCTTCGCGCAATTTTTTGCGGAATGCCTGACGCGCAGCAGAAGGTTCAGGCTGCTGTTCAGCCTGTCCCCAGTTATTTTTTGCCGGTGGGATCAGCACGTCGAGAATACGCTCTTCGGCCATCTCTTCGGCGCGATAGCGGTTTTTCTCAATCGCCTGGACACGCACCATCTTAATCGCTGAATCGGTCAGATCGCGGATGATGGAGTCCACTTCTTTACCCACATAGCCCACTTCGGTGAACTTGGTGGCTTCAACTTTGATGAACGGCGCGTTAGCCAGTTTGGCCAGACGACGGGCGATTTCGGTTTTACCCACCCCGGTCGGGCCGATCATCAGAATATTTTTTGGCGTCACTTCATGGCGGAGCTCTTCGTCGAGCTGCATGCGACGCCAGCGGTTACGTAGTGCGATAGCCACGGAGCGCTTGGCGTTGTCCTGGCCGATAATGTGTTTGTTCAGTTCGCTGACAATTTCGCGTGGGGTCATTTCAGACATGGGCGATCCTTACGCTTTGGAGGTCAATTCTTCGATGGTGTGATTGTGGTTGGTATAGATGCAGATATCACCTGCAATATCCAACGCTTTCACCGCGATATCGCGCGCGTTCATGTCGGTATTTTCCAACAGCGCACGGGCTGCGGCCTGGGCGTACGGGCCGCCAGAGCCGATGGCAATCAGGTCGTTTTCAGGCTGAACCACGTCGCCGTTACCGGTGATGATCAGCGAGGCGTTTTCGTCAGCCACGGCCAGCAGTGCTTCGAGCTTGCGCAGCATGCGGTCGGTACGCCAGTCTTTTGCCAGCTCAACGGCGGCTTTCACCAGATGACCCTGATGCATTTCCAGTTTGCGTTCAAACAGTTCAAACAGCGTGAAGGCATCAGCCGTGCCGCCTGCGAAACCGGCGATCACTTTGTCGTTATAAAGACGACGTACTTTCTTCACGTTGCCTTTCATGACGGTATTACCCAGCGTGGCCTGGCCATCACCGGCAATTACCACCTGGCCGTTACGGCGTACACTTACTATTGTTGTCACGAGCAGACCCCCTGGTTACAGATTCGGGAAACAGAAGCCCTGAGCCTGTGCTCAGGGCTGAATTAAATGATAGATGGGGGGGATTTTGGGGGTTTCAACCCCCGGAGGCGAGTCGAATGCAGTTTGTGTGGCCAGCCACTTTCAAACGGGAAATGGTGCCGTCTGCGTTTTCTTTGCCTTTGACCGGTCCAATCACCACGCGATTCCAGCCGTTATTGGTGGTAATGCGTGAGTCAAATCCTTCAAATGCCAGCTGAGCTCGCACCGTTTCTGCCTGCTCAGCGCCTTTAAACGAACCGCACTGAACCATCCAGCGGCGTTCATCTTTTTTCTCAGCCGTCTGCTTTGGTGCCTCGGTCTCTTTAGTGACCGGCGCAGCCTGCTGCGTTTTTGGCTGTTGCGCAGTGGTATGTGCAGGCGTCTGCAACAGATCCTGATACGGCTGTGCTGTTTGCTTCTGCGGCTGGGCTTTCGGCTGCTGCTGAACAGGCTGCGTTTGTACAGTACGCGTCTGCTGCTGCGGTTGTGTACGCGGCTGTTGTACCGGCTGCGTCTGCGTCCACTGCTGCTGTTGCGTTTGCTGCTGTGCCTGACGCTGGCGCTGCAACGTTTGCTGACGCTGCGCCGGGGTTTGTTCGTTCCACGGTACTTCGTTCAACTGCGTAGGCTGCTGGCGCATGTCCGCCTGCATCTGAGCGAGCAACTGGCGCTGTTCGTCCGTCAGCTGATCGGCATTCTTCACTTCACCCCCGGCAGAAGGCTCGGTAGGCGCACGTACGCCAGGCTGGCGGCTTTCCAGCTCTTTAATGTAGCGCCAGCGCTCTTCAGGCTTCGGAGGAAGGCCGTTGCCGACGACCTTGTTACCCTGAAGGGCTTCAGACTCTTCTTTTTTATGATGCGTAATGAAGTAGAGGCCGCCAATAAAGGCCACCAGCACAGCCGCAGCAATGGCGACCATGGCTGGGGAGACAGCAGACAGGCTACGTTGCTTGCTTTTTGAACTACTCTTTTTGCGTCGCGAAGGTGCCGGCTGGCCGCGACGTACATAATCTCGTTGTGCCACTATCGTTTCGCTGTATTTATTCGTTCGTCAGCCCGCCATGTTACTTAAGCGACGGGGCTTTGACCAGATAAGGGTGTCGAAAGGTATTTACTTTAAGTTAATGCCTGGGTAGAGCCGCGCACAATCAGCTCACAATCCAGTAGTCGTGACCCACTGCTAACTGTTTGACCGTGCAGCTGATCCAGCAAAAGCAGCATCGCTTCCCGGCCAATGTCATACCGCGGCTGCGAAACAGTCGAAAGCGGCGGATCGCAAAACTCCGAAAGCGAAATATTATCAAAACCGATTATCGACAGGTCCTTTGGCACGCGCAGGCCGTGACGTTTGGCGTAGGATAACGCCCCCAGCGCCATCACGTCGCTGTGGCAGAAGACCGCGGTAGGCGGTTCTGGCAAGGCAAGCAATTTTTCCAGCGCCTGCCCGCCCGCTTCAAAGGTGAAATCACCGCGCGCAATGTAGTGCGGATCGACAACAGCCCCGGTACGGCGAAGCGCCTGAACGTAGCCCTGCAACCGGTAATGACACAGCGGCATCTCTTCTGGTCCGGCAATACAACCGATACGCTTATGCCCCAGCTCCTGAAGATAGTTCACGGCGTTGAACGCGGCGGTGAGGTTATCGATATGAACGGTCGGCAGCTCCAGCTCCGGCGCGAATTCGTTCGCCATGACCATTGGCGGTAAATTGCGCTGTTCTTCAATGCTGGCATCAAACGGCAGGCGTGAGCCAAGCAGCAGCATGCCATCAATCTGCTTGGTGATGATCAGGTCGATGAACGTTTTTTCCTGCTGGTTCTGGTGGGCACAATCACCAATCAGCACCAGATAGCCCTGGGCGGCGGCCGTGACCTCAATGCCGCGGATGATTTCGCTGAAGAAGGGATCGCAGATGTCCGGCACGATCACCAGGATGGTGCGGGATTCGTTGCGTTTAACGTTGCGCCCCATGGCTTGCGGGAAATAACCGACCTCAAGCGCCGCCTTTTCAACCCGGTTTCGGGTCGCCTGGGAGACTTTGTCAGGGTTCATCAATGCGCGGGACACGGTTGCTGTTGAGACTTGTGCTTTCTCGGCAACGTCTTTCATGGTCGCCGAGGCAACCTCTTTCCTGGACTTCAACGTCTTCTCCTCGCCTGAACACCGAACTGCGGACCGCACCATTTTTACAGATAGTTAATGGAATCGGTTACAGAATTTTCATAAAAAGTGTGAGGCGCATTAAATTTTTCGATCCGTCTTCAGCCTTCAATCGGATCGACGTCCAGAACCCACTTCACTTTTCGCGCTTCCGGCAGGGTATTAATCAGCGCCAGCGTGCCGCTGACGATCTGCTGTAAACGGATACGCGAAGGGTGCTGAAGTAAGAGTTGCCAGCGGAAACGGCCGCCGCGTTTCGGGGCGAGCGCGGGTACCGGGCCTAAAATCCACAGCTGATTATCCACCAGTGGGCTGGCCTGCAGGAGATTTCTCAGCTGTTGCAGGAACAGCGGCGCCTGCTGATTGTTATGATCTTCCGCACGGATGATGACGTGGCTGGTCCACGGAGGAAGCTGCATCGTCTGACGTTCGGCCAGCGCCTGGTCCGCGAAGGCGTCATAGCCTTTGTGCAGCAGCGTTTGCAGCAGCGGGTGCTCAGGATGGTGCGTTTGCAGCACTACTTCGCCCTGCTTACCCGCTCGACCGGCGCGACCAGCAACCTGGGTATAAAGCTGTGCGAAACGCTCGGCGGAGCGAAAATCCGCGGAGAACAGCGCGCCGTCGACGTCCAGCAGGGCGACCAGCGTCACGTCCGGGAAGTGATGCCCTTTCGCCAGCATTTGAGTGCCAATCAGGATGCGCGCGCCGCCGCGATGCACTTCCGCCAGCTGCTGCTCCAGTGCCCCTTTGCGGCTGGTGGTGTCCCTGTCGATACGCGAAATGGGCACATCAGGGAAGAACGGTGCCAGCGCCTGTTCGAGCTGCTCCGTCCCCAGACCCACCGGCACGATGTGCGTTGAGCCGCAGGACGGGCACTGACGGGGTACCGGACGCTGGCTGTCGCAGTGGTGGCAGCGTAAATGGCGCTGAGCCTGGTGGAAGGTGTAGTAGTGATCGCAGCGCGGGCACTCGGCAATCCAGCCGCAGTCGTGGCACAGCAACGCAGGCGCGAAGCCGCGGCGGTTCAGAAACAGGATCACCTGGTTGCCCGCCTGCAAATGTTGGCGCATGCGGCTAATCAGCGCAGGCGCTAACCCGGCCTGCACCTGTTGGCCTTTCAGATCCAGCACATGCTGAATGGCCGGACGGGCATTCCCCGCGCGGCGCGTCAGGCGCAGCATGTGGTATTTACGCTGGCGAACGTTGTGCAGCGTTTCAAGCGCGGGGGTGGCGGACCCCAGAATAATGGGGATTTGCTCGCTGTGGGCGCGGTACACGGCTAAGTCGCGGGCGTGATAGCGCCAGCCTTCCTGCTGTTTATAGGAGCTGTCATGCTCTTCATCGATCACGATAACGCCGAGATTTTTAAACGGCGTAAAGAGTGAGGAACGGGTGCCAATCACAATCGCCGCTTCGCCGTTTTTCGCTTTCAGCCAGGCGCTGAGGCGCTCGCTGTCGTTCAGGCCGGAGTGCAGAACCTCAACGGGCGCATTAAAGCGTTCACGGAAACGGGCGATGGTTTGCGGCGTCAGGCCGATTTCCGGCACCATTACCAGCGCCTGTTTGCCCTGCGCGAGCACATTTTCCAGTACGCTCAGATACACTTCGGTTTTACCGGAGCCGGTGACGCCCGCCAGCAGCCAGGCGGAGAAACGATCGGCGGCGCTGTGAATCGCGCCCACGGCGGTGGCCTGCTCGGTATTCAGACGCAGGCGATCGCCCGAGACGGAAAAGCCGTCGCGCCAGTCGTGAAGGGCAGGTGCTTCGCTGGCCAGCTCGCTCAGCCCTTTCTTCCTTAATGCCTGCAACGCGGTTTCGCTCACCTCGAGCTCGTCGACCTGATAGCGCCAGATTTTCCCCTGGCGTAGCGCGGCCAACGCCTGCTGTTGTTTTTGCGAGCGCTTCAGGCTGTTAATGTCGACCGCCTGACCCTGCTCGGTGGCAAACCAGTACCACATTGGCGCATGGCTGGCGCGCTTACCCTGACGCAGCATAATCGGCAGGGCGTGGAACAATACGTCGCCAATAGGATGGTGATAATAATCTGCCGCCCACAGTAGCAGTCGCCAGGTGCTGTGAGAGTAAACAGGTTCATCGTCCAGCACTTCAACGATCGATTTCAGCTCGGTAAGCGGCAGCTCGCTTTTATCGCTGACGGAGACGACGATCCCCACGCGCTGCTGTTTACCGAACGGCACGGTCACGCGACAGCCCGCTTTGGCGCTCATGCTGTCGGGCAGCAGGTAGTCAAAGGTGCGGGGAAGCGGAACGGGCAGGGCAACGTGAGCGACGGGCATCGAATCTTCCTGACTTGAAAAGTGGCGCGTTAGTATACACATTAGTGAAAGCGGCGTGCGGATCAGTTTGCATACGTTGGTTAAATTCTGTATGATTCGCCGCCTTTGGTGTACTTTACGCCAAAGAACTTACATTCAACATCGCGTGGTGTCTGGCGTTAGGGCTGGAAGAGCGACGCGGCCTTAACTGAGGTTCTCCCATGAAAAAAGATATTCACCCGAAATACGAAATGATTACTGCAAACTGCTCTTGCGGTAACTCTATCCAGATCCGCTCTACCGTGGGTCACGATCTGAACCTGGACGTGTGCGGCAAATGCCACCCGTTCTACACTGGTAAGCAGCGTGATGTTGCAACCGGTGGCCGTGTTGACCGCTTCAACAAGCGTTTCAGCATCCCGGGCGCTAAATAAGTTTCCCGAAAAAAAGGCACCGCAAGGTGCCTTTTTTGTATCCGCTTATCAGTATTCCCACGTATCCGGGTCGATACCCAGTTCACGCATGATCACCTTCGCCTCTTCTGGAATTTCGTCACTGCGCTCTTTGCGCAGATCGTCATCGTTCGGCAACGGTTGGCCGGTAAACGCATGCAGGAACGCTTCGCACAGCAGTTCGCTGTTAGTGGCGTGACGCAGGTTGTTCACCTGACGACGCGTACGTTCATCGGTGAGGATCTTCAACACCTTCAGAGGAATGGACACCGTGATTTTCTTGACTTGCTCACTCTTCTTACCGTGCTCAGCGTATGGGCTGATATATTCGCCGCTCCATTCAGCCATGAGATACCTTTAATCCTCTCAGTCATTAATCTAAAGGTGCAAAACCGGTAACCATCAGTTTTGAACCGTAATCTTGCGTAGTTTACCGTAGAGACGATACCGAGGCACGGATATTGCCGCTGTAGCGTGTCCTAAAGCATATAATTTTAACGGCTATTTGCGCATTGCTCAATCTATACGCAAAGAAGTTTAGATGTCCAGATGTATTGACGTCCATACTTTCAATGTTTACTCTGGTGCCTGACTTTTCACCTCATTCGCCAGGAAGCCTCACCATGACGCGTAAACAGGCCACCATCGCAGTGCGTAGCGGATTGAATGATGACGAGCAGTACGGCTGCGTTGTCCCGCCAATTCATCTCTCCAGCACCTATAATTTCACCGGATTTAATGAACCTCGCGCGCATGACTACTCGCGTCGCGGCAATCCTACGCGTGACGTTACCCAGCGCGCGCTGGCGGAACTGGAAGGCGGCGCAGGGGCGGTATTAACCAATACCGGCATGTCTGCCATTCACCTGGTAACCACGGTGTTCCTGAAACCTGGCGATCTGCTGGTGGCGCCGCACGACTGCTACGGCGGCAGCTATCGTCTGTTTGATAGCCTGGCGAAACGTGGCTGCTACCGCGTGTTGTTTGTCGATCAAAACGACGAACAGGCGCTGAAACAGGCGTTAGCCGAACAGCCAAAGCTGGTTCTGGTGGAAAGTCCAAGCAATCCATTGTTGCGCGTAGTCGATATTGCGAAAATTTGTCAGCTCGCAAGGGATGCGGGAGCGATAAGTGTAGTGGATAATACGTTCCTCAGTCCGGCCCTTCAGAACCCACTGGCACTGGGTGCCGATCTGGTGTTGCATTCATGCACGAAATATCTGAACGGCCATTCTGACGTGGTAGCGGGTGTGGTGATTGCCAAAGATCCTGATGTTGTCACTGAACTGGCATGGTGGGCCAATAACATTGGCGTCACCGCGGGCGCGTTCGACAGCTATTTGCTGCTGCGTGGTATCCGCACCCTGTCACCGCGTATGGACGTGGCGCAGCGTAATGCCCAGGCGATCGTGGATTTCCTGAAAACCCAGCCGCTGGTGAAGAAGCTTTATCACCCGTCGCTGCCGGAAAACCAGGGGCACGAGATTGCCGCGCGCCAACAGAAAGGATTTGGCGCGATGTTAAGTTTTGAACTGGACGGTGACGAGCAAACGCTGCGTCGCTTCCTGAGCGGGTTGTCATTGTTTACGCTGGCGGAATCCTTAGGGGGAGTTGAAAGCTTGATCTCCCACGCCGCAACCATGACGCACGCAGGTATGGCACCCGAAGCACGTGCCGCCGCCGGGATTTCCGAGACGCTGCTGCGTATCTCGACCGGTATTGAAGATTCTGAAGATTTAATTGCCGATCTGGAAAATGGCTTCCGGGTCGCAGCCAAGGGGTAATCATGAGTGTGATAGCGCAGGCAGGGGCGAAGGGTCGTCAGCTGCACAAGTTTGGTGGTAGTAGTCTTGCTGATGTGAAATGTTATCTGCGTGTCGCAGGGATCATGACCGAGTATTCACAGCCGGGGGACATGATGGTTGTCTCTGCGGCGGGCAGCACCACCAACCAGCTGATTAGCTGGCTGAAACTGAGCCAGACCGATCGCCTCTCTGCGCATCAGGTGCAACAGTCCTTACGTCGTTACCAGAGTGAACTGATTGCCGGTTTGCTGCCTGCAGACGTGGCGGACGGACTGATAAGCGCCTTTACTCACGACCTTGAGCGTCTGGCAGCTCTGCTGGACAGCGGCATTACCGATGCGGTGTATGCGGAAGTGGTTGGCCATGGTGAAGTGTGGTCTGCACGCCTGATGGCCGCCGTGCTGCAACATCTTGGCGTGGAAGCCGCCTGGCTCGACGCGCGTGATTTCCTGCGTGCCGAACGCGCCGCACAGCCGCAGGTGGACGAAGGGTTGTCCTACCCGCTGCTGCAACAGCTGCTGGTGCAACATCCGGGTAAACGTATTGTGGTGACCGGCTTTATCAGTCGCAGCAACGCAGGTGAAACCGTACTGCTGGGCCGTAACGGCTCTGACTACTCGGCAACGCAGATTGGCGCCCTGGCGGGCGTGTCCCGCGTCACCATCTGGAGCGACGTGGCCGGTGTCTACAGCGCGGACCCGCGCAAAGTGAAAGATGCCTGCCTGCTGCCGCTGCTGCGTCTCGACGAAGCGAGCGAGCTGGCGCGTCTGGCGGCACCAGTGCTGCACGCGCGCACGCTACAGCCGGTTTCCGGCAGCGACATCGACCTGCAACTACGCTGTAGCTACACGCCGGATCAGGGTTCCACTCGCATCGAGCGCGTGCTGGCATCCGGTACGGGCGCGCGCATTGTCACCAGCCACGATGACATCTGCCTGATTGAGTTCCAGGTGCCTGCGGGCCAGGATTTCAAACTGGCGCACAAAGATATCGACACCATCCTGAAACGTGCCCAGGTGCGTCCGCTGGCCGTTGGCGTGCATAACGATCGCCAGCTGTTGCAGTTCTGCTATACCGCTGAAGTAGTGGACAGCGCCCTGAAGATTCTGGATGAAGCGGGACTGCCGGGCGAGCTTCGCCTGCGTCAGGGACTGGCGCTGGTGGCAATGGTGGGCGCGGGCGTCACCCGTAACCCGCTGCACTGCCACCGCTTCTGGCAGCAGCTGAAAGGGCAGCCGGTGGAGTTCACCTGGCAGTCGGAAGAGGGCATCAGCCTGGTTGCCGTTCTGCGCAAGGGGCCAACCGAAAGCCTGATTCAGGGCCTGCACACCTCCCTGTTCCGCGCGGAAAAACGCATCGGCCTGGTACTGTTCGGGAAAGGGAACATCGGTTCCCGCTGGCTTGAGTTGTTCGCCCGCGAGCAGGTGACGCTTTCGGCGCGTACCGGATTTGAGTTTATTCTGGCAGGCGTGGTGGACAGCCGCCGCAGCCTGTTGAACTACGAAGGGCTGGACGCCAGTCGGGCGCTGGCCTTCTTTAACGATGAAGCGGTTGAGCAGGACGAAGAGTCGCTGTTCCTGTGGATGCGCGCGCACCCGTACGACGATCTGGTGGTGCTGGACGTTACCGCCAGCGAGCAACTGGCCGATCAGTATCTGGATTTTGCCAGCCACGGGTTCCACGTCATCAGCGCCAACAAGCTGGCAGGCGCGAGCAGCACTGACAAATATCGCCAGATCCACGACGCGTTCGAAAAAACGGGTCGTCACTGGCTGTATAACGCCACCGTTGGCGCAGGTCTGCCGGTTAACCATACCGTGCGCGATCTGATTGATAGCGGCGACAGCATTCTGGCGCTGAGCGGGATCTTCTCCGGCACGCTCTCCTGGCTGTTCCTGCAATTTGACGGCACCGTGCCGTTCACCGACCTGGTGGATCAGGCGTGGCAGCAGGGCTTAACCGAGCCGGATCCGCGCGTTGACCTTGCCGGTAAAGACGTGATGCGCAAGCTGGTGATCCTGGCGCGTGAAGCGGGCTACGACATTGAGCCGGGTCAGGTACGCGTTGAGTCTCTGGTGCCTGCGGGCTGCGAGGAAGGATCTGTCGATCACTTCTTTGAGAACGGCGACGAGCTGAACGAGCAGATGGTGCAACGTCTCGAAGCGGCAAACGAGATGGGCCTGGTGCTGCGTTACGTGGCGCGCTTCGAGGCGAACGGTAAAGCGCGCGTGGGCGTGGAGGCGGTACGTCCTGAACATCCGCTGGCGGCGCTGCTGCCGTGCGATAACGTCTTCGCCATCGAAAGCCGCTGGTACCGCGATAACCCGCTGGTGATCCGTGGCCCGGGTGCGGGGCGCGATGTGACCGCCGGAGCCATTCAGTCCGACATTAATCGCCTGGCTAAGCTACTGTAACCCCTCACCCTAACCCTCTCCCCTTAGGGGAGAGGGGACTGCTCGGTGCGGTCTTTCCCCCCTCGCCCCTTTGGGGAGAGGGCTGGGGTGAGGGGCCTTCTCACCCCCCATCATGAACGCCCTTCATCTTCCCTGAACAAACCTCACCGTTAATGTTGATTATTTCTGTTGACGTCATCCCGCTTTTCCGTCATTTTTACATCTGGACGTCTAAACGTATAGAAGTTCACAACACAACAAACAATGACACGCGAAAGATAGAGGTAAGGTATGAGCTTTTTTCACGCCAACCAGCGGGAAGCCCTGAATCAGAGCCTGGCCGAGGTAAACGGCCAGATTAACGTCTCTTTTGAATTTTTCCCGCCGCGCACCAGTGAAATGGAGCAAACCCTGTGGAGCTCTATCGATCGCCTGAGCAGCCTGAAGCCGAAGTTCGTCTCCGTAACCTACGGCGCCAACTCCGGTGAGCGTGACCGCACGCACAGCATCATTAAGGGCATTAAAGACCGAACCGGTCTGGAAGCGGCACCGCACCTCACCTGTATCGACGCCACCCCTGATGAACTGCGCGCGATTGCTCAGGACTACTGGAACAACGGCATTCGTCATATCGTTGCCCTGCGCGGCGACCTGCCGCCGGGGAGCGGTAAGCCGGACATGTACGCCACCGATCTGGTTGCCCTGCTGAAAGACGTTGCTGACTTTGATATTTCCGTTGCCGCTTACCCGGAAGTTCACCCGGAAGCGAAAAGCGCCCAGGCGGATCTGCTTAACCTGAAGCGTAAGGTGGACGCAGGTGCCAATCGCGCCATTACTCAGTTCTTCTTTGATGTGGAAAGCTATTTACGCTTTCGCGACCGCTGCGTCTCGGCGGGTATTGATGTCGAAATCATCCCTGGCATTCTGCCGGTCTCGAACTTCAAACAGGCGAAGAAATTCGCGGATATGACCAACGTGCGCATTCCGCTGTGGATGTCCAAAATGTACGAAGGTTTGGACGATGACCCGGAAACACGCAAGCTGGTGGGGGCCAATATCGCGATGGATATGGTGAAGATTTTAAGCCGTGAAGGGGTGAAGGATTTCCACTTCTATACGCTTAACCGCGCGGAGATGAGTTACGCCATTTGCCATACGCTGGGTGTCCGCCCGGCGTTATAAAGTAAAAATCCCTCATAAAGTGAGGGTTTTTTACTCGAACAGAAAGTTAAAAGGTATTAGCTATCGAATCTGTGGATTAATTCAACTATCTCTTATCGCTAGTGGTGTATATCGTAACGGTAACACTGTAAAGGGAGCATAGCGATGAGCATGTCAGACGAGACCAATAACGCGGCATCCGCCGGCAAATGTCCGTTCCACCAGGGCGGCGTCGATCACAGCGCGGGTGCAGGTACCGGCAGCAAAGAGTGGTGGCCTAAACAACTCCGCATCGATTTACTTAATCAACACTCCAGCCGTTCAAACCCTCTGGGTGAAGACTTCGACTACCGCAAAGAATTCAGTAAGCTCGACTATTCCGCCCTAAAGGGCGATCTCAAAGCACTGTTAACCGACTCACAACCGTGGTGGCCTGCCGACTGGGGCAGCTATGCGGGCCTGTTTATCCGTATGGCCTGGCACGGTGCGGGTACCTATCGCTCCGTTGATGGTCGCGGCGGTGCCGGTCGCGGTCAGCAGCGTTTTGCGCCGCTGAACTCCTGGCCTGATAACGTCAGCCTGGATAAGGCTCGCCGTCTGCTGTGGCCAATTAAGCAAAAATACGGACAAAAAATCTCCTGGGCCGACCTGTTTATCCTCGCGGGTAACGTGGCGCTGGAGAACTCCGGCTTCCGCACCTTTGGTTTCGGTGCCGGGCGTGAAGACGTCTGGGAACCGGATCTGGACGTGAACTGGGGCGATGAAAAAGCCTGGCTGACTCACCGTGACCCGGAAGCGCTGGCGAAGCGCCCGCTGGCCGCCACAGAAATGGGCCTGATTTACGTTAACCCGGAAGGGCCAAACGCCAGTGGTGAACCGCTGTCTGCGGCGGCGGCGATCCGCGCTACATTTGGCAACATGGGCATGAATGACGAAGAGACCGTTGCGCTTATTGCAGGCGGCCATACGCTCGGTAAAACGCACGGTGCAGGCGAAGCCACGCACGTGGGCACTGACCCTGAAGCGTCGCCTATTGAAGCGCAGGGCCTGGGCTGGGCCAGCACGCACGGCACCGGTATTGGCGCTGACGCCATCACCTCCGGGCTGGAAGTTATCTGGTCTCAAACCCCAACCCAGTGGAGCAACTATTTCTTCGAGAACCTGTTCAAATACGAATGGGTGCAGACGCGTAGCCCGGCGGGCGCAATTCAGTTTGAAGCCGTGGATGCGCCGGAAATTATGCCTGACCCGTTCGACCCGTCGAAAAAACGCAAGCCAACCATGCTGGTCACCGACCTGACGCTGCGTTTTGATCCGGAATTCGAGAAAATTTCCCGTCGTTTCCTGAACGATCCGCAGGCCTTCAACGAAGCCTTTGCGCGCGCGTGGTTCAAGCTGACCCACCGCGATATGGGGCCAAAAGCGCGGTACATCGGCCCGGAAGTACCGAAAGAAGATCTGATTTGGCAGGATCCGCTGCCTCAGCCGGTGTTCCATCCGACGCAGGAAGATATTGAAAGCCTGAAAGCGGAAATCGCGGCCTCGGGTCTCTCCGTGAGCGAGCTGGTTTCCGTGGCCTGGGCGTCGGCATCGACCTTCCGCGGCGGCGACAAGCGTGGCGGCGCTAACGGCGCGCGTCTGGCGCTGGCACCTCAGCGCGACTGGGACGTTAACGCCGCGGCGGTGCGGGCATTACCGGCTCTGGAAGCGATCCAGCGCACCACCAACAAAGCGTCACTGGCCGATATCATTGTGCTGGCGGGTGTCGTGGGCGTTGAGCAGGCGGCGAAAGCGGCAGGCGTTTACGTCAACGTACCGTTCACTCCAGGTCGTGTGGATGCGCGCCAGGATCAGACGGATATCGAGATGTTTAACCTGCTCGAACCGATTGCCGACGGTTTCCGTAACTATCGCGCACAGGTGGATGTGTCCACCACGGAGTCGCTGCTGATCGACAAAGCCCAGCAGTTGACCCTGACCGCGCCGGAACTGACGGTGTTGATCGGCGGTTTGCGCGTACTGGGTGCAAACTTCGATGGCAGCAAGAATGGCGTGTTTACTAACCGCGAGGGCGTGCTGAGCAACGACTTCTTCGTCAATCTGCTGGATATGAACACCCAGTGGAAAGCGACCGACGACTCAAACGAGCTGTTTGCCGGTAGCGATCGCGCCAGCGGGGAAGTGAAATATACCGCCACCCGCGCCGATCTGGTCTTCGGTTCCAACGCTGTCCTCCGCGCGCTGGCTGAAGTTTACGCCAGCAGCGATGCACAAGAGAAGTTCGTCCGCGACTTCGTTGCCGCATGGGCGCGAGTGATGGATTTGGATCGGTTTGACGTGAAGTAACCCTTGTGCCGGGTGGCGGCTACGCCTTACCCGGCCTACAAATTAAAGTGCCATGTAGGCCGGGTAAGCGCAGCGCCACCCGGCTTTTCTATTACTCCCACTCCTGCAAGAATCGCTGTCCATACTGGTCCGCCACCAGCAGCGCCGCATAGACCTGATCCGGCGTTACGCCGCCAGGCATGTTGTGAATGGTTTCCCCTTCGGCACAGGACGCCTCCGCGATCAGCCGCATTTTAGCCGGAATATCCTCTTTGATATTCAGCTGCGCCAGCGTAATTGGCAGCCCGACGCTATGGCACAGCGCCGCAACGGTTTCGATTTCTTCTACCGGCGCGTTCTCCAGTACCAGTTGCGTCAGCGTACCAAATGCCACTTTTTCACCGTGGTAGAAATGGTGCGCATCCGGCACCGCCGTCATGCCATTGTGAATGGCGTGTGCCGCCGCCAGCCCGCCACTTTCAAAGCCCACGCCGCTCAGATAGGTGTTGGCTTCAATAATGCGTTCCAGAGCAGGCGTCACCACGTGTTGTTCCGCCGCCAGCATCGCTTTCTCGCCCTCTTCAACCAGCGTGTTGTAGCACAGCTCAGCCAGCGCTAACGCTGCCTGCGTGCACTTGCCACCCGCCATGGTCGTGGCGCCGCTACGCGAACAGGCGCGCGCTTCAAACCAGGTTGCCAGGGCATCGCCAATCCCGGCGGCCAGCAGGCGCGCAGGTGCGCCCGCCACCACCCTGGTATCGACAATCACCATGTTCGGGTTGTGCGGCAGCATCAGGTAGCGATCGAACTCGCCGCTGTCGGTATAAATCACGGAAAGGGCACTGCACGGCGCATCGGTGGAGGCAATGGTCGGGGCAATAGCCACCGGCACGTCCATAAAGTGCGCCAGCGCTTTGGCGGTATCCAGCGTTTTTCCGCCCCCGATACCCAGCACCGCCAGGCAGTCGGTACTGTCGGCCAGTTTTTTCAGGCGATCGATTTCATTTTGCGAACATTCGCCGCCAAACGGTGCAATTTCGGCATGGAGTCCGGCTTTTTTAAAACTCTGACGCAGGGTTTCTTCGGTAAAACCCAGCACAAATTTATCGCCTACCACCAGCCAGCGAGCCGCCAGCGGCTTCAGGTAGTCGCCGAGACGAGTAAGAACATCAGCGCCCTGGATGTACTTCCCCGGCGATTGAATGATACGGTCCATAACATTTCTCCCTTAGAGGTTGAGGTTACCAAACGCGTTTTTCCAGTCCTGCTCGAACTTCTCTATGGCTGACTCTACCGCTGGCGTGCCGAGCATTTGTTGCGCTACGTCTAAGGGAAGCGTAATTGCCTCACATCCTGCCAACAGGCAATCCAGCGCCTGGCGCGGCGTTTTAAAGCTGGCAGCCAGCACCATGCTCTCTGGCGCATGCTGTTCCAGCAGGGATTGCAGTTCCTGTACCGTGCGAATGCCGTCACAGCCCTGCGCATCGACGCGGTTTACATACGGTGCGACATATTTCGCTCCTGCCAGCGCGGCCAGTAACCCCTGAGCGGCGCTGTAAACGGCGGTTCCCAGCGTGGTAATTCCCTCTTTCTTCAGCGCTTTAATCGCGATGAGCCCCTGTGCAGTGACGGGAATTTTTACCACGATGTCCGGCAGGGCATTGTTCAGCCGTTTTGCTTCCGCCACCATTCCTTCGGCGTCGCGGCTCATGGTTTGGGCAAACAGCCTGCCCTCCGGGCCGATAGCATGCTGCAGGCGCGGCAACACCTCCCAGACAGATTCGCCGCTGGCGGCTACGATGCTTGGGTTGGTGGTCACGCCCGCAATGGGAAAAATGCGCGCCAGGCGTTCAACTTCTGCCACGTTGGCGGTATCCAGGTACAGTTCCATTATTTTTCCTTAAGTCAGAAAGGTTGAATAAAGGATACGGCGCACCCAGTCGCGGCGAATACAGGTCAATTTTGCCAAATACTGGATAAATGTAATGTCCCTGGCGAAGTGAGAGAGCGATCACAATGCTACTTTTTGGCGATCAGCTGGCTGTGATACTGGCGTCGATATTCGGAAGGGGAACGTTCAGTGTGCTTGCGAAAGAGACGGCAAAAGTAGTTACTGTCCGTAAATCCGCAGCTTGCAGCGATATCTTTGATTTTGAACTCGTAGCCTTTAAGAAGCTGACGCGCGTGCTCGAGGCGTGTTTGCGTAAGATATTCGTTGAACCCCACGCTGCCTGTTTTTTGAAAAAGATGAGAAAGGTAGTTCGGTGAAATATAAAACGCCTGCGCCACCGATTCACGGGTCAGTGCAGAGGCGTGATGTTCTTCGATGTAGTGACGAATCGCTTCAAATAATGCACGGCTGCGGCTGGCGGTATGGATATCGCTGCCCAGCAGATCGCGACAGTGGCTGAGCAAACTTAATACCACCAGTCTGGCCGTTTCCCGATCGTCTGGCTGCATTTGCAATTCAGCGAGCGTCTGCAAAAGGAATGCGCCCACTCGCGGCCCGCGTCTGGCAACCTGTTGCTGTTGCAAAAGCGTGTTGTCGCGCTCGAGCTGAAGAGTCAGTTGTTGCTTGCCGAAGCTGATGTTGAGCGAAAAGGCGGGTTGAAGCGGAATATTACCGGATGAAAAAAATAACGCTTCGCAGGCCGTATCAAAGCTAAGCACGAGGCAAGGTGACGTTCGGGGGAGCGGTTTAGCCGAAGGGGGGAAATGCACCTGACGCAGCGGCAAGGTGCCGTTGATCAGGTCATTCAGGATGTGGGGGATATCGTGGTGCATGGTGTGGATACCAGGGTATTGCCCGGCGACGCTGGCGCTTGCCGGGCCTACGAAAAGCCTATTGTAGGCCGGGTAAGCGTAAGCGCCACCCGGCAAAACCGATCAACCGGTGTTACGCATCCCCGCCGCAACGCCCGCAATCGTCACCATCAGCGCCTGTTCAACGCGCGGATCCGGCTCTTTACCTTCCTCTTCCGCCAGACGCGAACGGTGCAGCAGTTCAGCCTGTAAAACGTTCAGCGGGTCGGTGTAGATGTTACGCAGTTGGATAGACTCGGCGATCCACGGCAGGTCTTCCATCAGGTGGGAGTCGTTAGCGATATCCAGCACCACTTTGATGTCGCCTTCCAGCAGCTCGCGTAGCTCTTTACCCAGCGCCCACAGCTCGGGTTTCACCAGACGCTGATCGTAGTATTCCGCCAGCCACAGGTCGGCTTTCGAGAAGACCATCTCCAGCATGCCCAGACGGGTAGAGAAGAATGGCCAGTCGCGGCACATGGTTTCCAGTTCGCTCTGCTTACCGTCTTCCACCACTTTTTGCAGCGCCGCACCGGCACCCAGCCAGGCTGGCAGCATCAGACGGTTTTGCGTCCAGGCAAAGATCCACGGAATGGCGCGCAGGGATTCAACGCCGCCAGTAGGACGACGCTTGGCCGGGCGCGAGCCGAGCGGCAGTTTACCCAGCTCCTGCTCAGGCGTGGCTGAGCGGAAGTAAGGCACAAAGTCTTTGTTTTCACGCACGTAGCCGCGATACAGATCGCAGGAGATGTCAGACAGCTCGTCCATAATCCGGCACCAGGATTCTTTTGGCTCCGGCGGCGGCAGCAGGTTGGCTTCCAGGATCGCACTGGTATAGAGCGACAGGCTGCTGATGGTCACTTCCGGCAGGCCGTACTTGAAGCGGATCATCTCGCCCTGCTCGGTCACGCGCAGGCCGCCTTTCAGGCTTCCTGGTGGTTGAGAGAGCAGCGCTGCGTGTGCAGGCGCACCGCCACGGCCAATGGAGCCGCCGCGTCCGTGGAACAGGGTCAGTTCAATACCGGCTTTTTCGCAGGTTTTGATTAGCGCATCCTGCGCCTGATACTGCGCCCAGGAGGCTGCCATCACGCCCGCATCTTTCGCGGAGTCGGAATAGCCAATCATCACCATCTGCTTGCCCTGAATAAAGCCGCGATACCAGTCGATGTTCAGCAACTGGGTCATCACGTCGTTGGCGTTGTTCAGGTCGTCGAGAGTCTCAAACAGCGGTGCTACCGGCAGTGCGTAGTCGATGCCCGCTTCTTTCAGCAGAAGGTGAACGCCCAGCACGTCGGACGGGGTTTTCGCCATGGAGATCACATAGGCGGCCACCGATCCTTTCGGGGCATCCACGATCGCTTTACAGGTGTTGAGCACTTCGCGGGTGTCATTGCTTGGCTCCCAATTGCGCGGCAGCAGCGGGCGCTTGGAGTTCAGCTCGCGGATCAGGAACGCCTGTTTGTCGGCTTCGGACCAGCTTTCATAGTCGCCAATGCCGAGATAACGGGTCAGCTCGCCCAGCGCTTCGGTATGACGGGTGCTTTCCTGACGGACGTCGATACGCACCAGCGGCACGCCGAAACACTTCACGCGGCGCAGGGTGTCGAGCAGCTCGCCATTGGCAATGATGCCCATCCCGCAGGCCTGAAGCGATTTATAACAGGCGTACAGCGGTTCCCAGAGCTGTTCGTTCTGGCTCAGCAGACCTTCCGGCTTCGGCAGGCGCTGGCCTTTCAGGCGCGCTTCCAGCCAGGCCTGCGTGGCCATCAGCTGACCGCGCAGTTTTTTCATCAGGAAACGGTACGGCTCACTGGCACCTTCTTCACCGGCCAGCGCGCGCAGTTCCGGCGTCGCTTCTACCATCGACAGCTCGGAGATCAGCACCTGAATATCTTTCAGGAACAGATCGGTTGCTTTCCAGCGGCTCAACAACAGGACGTGACGGGTGATTTCCGCCGTCACGTTCGGGTTGCCGTCGCGGTCGCCGCCCATCCAGGAAGTGAAGCGAACCGGCACAAAGTCGACCGGCAGGCGATAGCCCAGATTTTCTTCCAGCTGTTCGTTAAGCTCGCGCAGGTAGTTTGGCACCCCTTCCCACAGGCTGTTTTCCACCACCGCAAAGCCCCATTTGGCTTCGTCGACCGGGCTTGGGCGATGCTTACGAATTTCATCGGTGTGCCAGGACTGAGCAATCAGCTGGCGCAGGCGGCGCATAAGCTGGTTACGTTCGTAGTCGGCAATGTCTTTGTTATCCAACTGCTTCAGACAGTTGTTCACTTCCACCATTTTGTGGATCAGCGTACGACGTGTGATTTCGGTTGGGTGTGCGGTCAGCACCAGCTCCAGCGAAAGGGATTCCACCGCTTTTTTGATGGTCGCTTCGTTGAGGTTGGGCTGATCTTTGAGTTTACGAAGGGTGCGGGCAATGACTTCCGGGTTGCTGGCCGCTTCGCCTTTTGGCGAAATGCTGTGGTATTGCTCAGCGGTGTTTGCCAGGTTCAGAAACTGGCTGAAGGCGCGGGCAACGGGCAGTAGCTCATCATTAGAGAGGTTCTGCAAGGTGGTGAGCAGCTCCTGACGATTGGCCTCGTTACCGGCGCGGGAAGATTTGGACAGCTTGCGGATGGTTTCAACACGGTCGAGGATGTTCTCCCCCAACGCATCTTTGATGGTATCTCCAAGCACTTTGCCGAGCATACTGACATTACTACGCAACGCGGAATATTGTTCGTTCATAAAAACCCAGTCACCCCATCATTTTTGTTTATGCCCAGGCGAAAATTTTCTGGACATTATTTTGTCATCTCCCTTTATAAAGCCACGTAAAACCCCCGTCGTCAATTGCTGCGAAAACGGTTCAGCAGATGAATAAATGCGGGCAATTTACGAAATTTAATTCGTATTGCGTCAGATAAGAGATGCTTATGGGAATGTGACGGAGATCGCGGGATTTACTCCCCTCACCCTAACCCTCTCCCCAAAGGGGAGAGGGAACTTGAACACCCTCTCCCCTTTGGGGAGAGGGCAGGGTGAGGGGCCGTTTTAATGCCAGCAGAAGTGATGCACAACCTGGGTAATGAGTTCGCGGGTGGGCTTGATGAAGCGGGTTTCGAGATATTCGTCCGGCTGGTGGGCCTGGTTGATGGAGCCAGGGCCCAGAACCAGCGTCGGGCACAGGGTCTGAATAAACGGCGCTTCGGTACAGTAGTTCACCACGTCGGTTTTCTCTCCGAGCAGTTTTTCCACCACCTGAACCAGCTGGTGGTCAGGCGGGCATTCGTAGCCTGGAATCGGCGGATGCAGTTCGGAGACCGTCAGACGTCCCGGCCAGCGCTCGCTGACCGGGGCCAGCGCTTCGTTCAGTAAGCCATCCAGATCGCTCAGCGTCATGCCCGGCAGAGGACGGATATCCATATGCAGTTCGCAGCAGGCGCAGATACGGTTGGACGCATCACCGCCGTGCAGGCTGCCGAGGTTCAGCGTCGGATACGGCACGGTGAACGCCTCGTAGTGATAGCGCTCTTTCAGATCGTCGCGCAGGGTCATGATGCGGCCAATCGCGTCATGCATCAGCTCAATGGCGTTCACGCCGCGCGCCGGATCGCTGGAGTGACCAGACTGGCCCAGCACGCGCACTGCGGTAGAAATATGGCCTTTGTGCGCCCGAATCGGTTGCAGAGAGGTAGGTTCACCGATGATCGCGCAGTCCGGGCGAATCGACGTGTTTTCAGAGAAATACCGTGCGCCCGCCATGCTGGTCTCTTCATCGGCGGTCGCCAGAATGTAGAGCGGCTTTTTCAGCGTTGTCACGTCCACGTCACGCAGCGCGTCGAGGATAAAAGCAAAGAAGCCTTTCATGTCCGCCGTGCCGAGACCGTAGAGCTTGTTGTCGTGCTCTGTCAGGGTGAACGGATCGCGGGTCCAGCGGCCATCGTCAAACGGCACGGTGTCAGTGTGACCAGCCAGCAGCAGGCCGCCAGCGCCATGTCCGGTGCTGGCGAGCAGGTTAAATTTGTGACGTGTTCCGGGGACGGGCTGAACCTCAACGTTAAACCCAAGATCGCTAAACCAACCCGCCAGCAGATTGATTAAAGACTCATTGCTCTGATCCAGCGCTTCTTCCGTTGCGCTGATGGACGGTGTGGCAATCAGGGCGCGGTAAATCTCGATAAATGGCGGTAAGTTCATTTTCATTGTTGACACACCTTAGGTCGTGATAGTATCAATATTCATGCAATAAATGTGAATAAAAATACATTAACGTTGAGCATAAAGGAACCCGATGTTGAATACGCTGATTGTAGGCGCTAGCGGTTATGCGGGCGCAGAGCTTGTAAGCTACGTGAATCGCCACCCACATATGACCATAACCGCTTTGACCGTGTCAGCGCAAAGCAATGATGCCGGAAAGTTAATTTCCGATTTGCATCCACAACTTAAGGGCGTGGTTGATTTGCCTTTGCAGGCTATGTCTGACATCAGCGAGTTTACCGACGGCGTTGACGTGGTGTTTTTAGCCACCGCACACGAGGTCAGTCACGACCTGGCGCCGCAGTTTCTGGCAGCCGGTTGCGTGGTCTTCGATCTCTCCGGCGCGTTTCGCGTTAACGACAGCGCGTTCTACGAAAAATATTACGGTTTCACCCATCAGCACCCGGATCTGCTCGAAAAAGCGGTGTACGGCCTGGCGGAGTGGAGCGCAGATAAACTGAAAGAAGCGAATCTGATTGCCGTGCCTGGCTGTTACCCGACGGCGGCGCAGCTCTCCCTTAAGCCGCTGATCGACGCGGGTCTGCTGGATCTTGACCAGTGGCCGGTGATCAACGCCACCAGCGGCGTGAGCGGCGCCGGGCGCAAGGCCGCGATCTCCAACAGCTTCTGCGAAGTGAGCCTTCAGCCGTATGGCGTGTTTAATCACCGTCATCACCCTGAAATCACCACCCATCTGGGCGCGGAGGTGATCTTCACCCCGCACCTCGGTAGCTTCCCGCGCGGGATCCTTGAAACCATTACCTGTCGCCTGAAGCCGGGCGTGACCAAAGACCAGGTGAGCGAAGTCTTCACGCAGGCGTATGCGGATAAACCACTGGTGCGTCTGTATGACAAAGGCGTACCAGCGCTAAAAAACGTGGTCGGCCTGCCGTTCTGCGACATCGGCTTTGCCGTGCAGGGCGAGCACCTGATTGTGGTCGCCGCAGAAGATAACTTACTCAAAGGCGCTGCCGCACAGGCAATGCAGTGTGCAAATATTCGTTTCGGCTTCCCTGAAACGCAGGCTCTTATTTAAGGTGTGATGATGAACCCATTAATTATCAAACTCGGTGGTGTACTGCTGGACAGCGAAGAAGCGCTGGAGCGCCTGTTTACCGCGCTGGTGAACTATCGTGAATCACATCAACGTCCGCTGGTGATTGTCCACGGCGGCGGCTGTGTGGTGGACGAGCTGATGAAAGGGCTCAACCTGCCGGTGATTAAGAAAAATGGCCTGCGCGTCACGCCTGCCGACCAGATTGACATTATTACTGGTGCGCTGGCGGGGACGGCGAACAAAACGCTGCTGGCGTGGGCGAAGAAGCACCACATCGCGTCCGTTGGCCTCTGTCTTGGCGATGGCGATAGCGTGAAAGTGACCCAGCTCGACGAAGCGCTTGGCCATGTTGGACTGGCGCAGCCAGGTTCGCCTAAGCTGATTAACACCCTGCTGGAAGGTGGTTTCCTGCCGGTGGTGAGCTCAATCGGCGTGACCGAAGAGGGCGAGCTGATGAACGTCAATGCGGACCAGGCGGCAACCGCGCTGGCGGCCACGCTGGGCGCAGACCTGATCCTGCTCTCCGACGTGAGCGGTATTCTGGACGGCAAAGGCCAGCGTATAGCGGAAATGACCGCCGCAAAAGCCGAACAGCTGATCGATCAGGGCATTATCACCGACGGCATGATCGTTAAGGTGAACGCGGCGCTGGATGCCGCGCGCACGCTGGGTCGTCCGGTGGATATCGCCTCCTGGCGTCACGCGGAGCAACTCCCGGCGCTGTTTAACGGTACGCCGATTGGTACGCGTATTCTGGCTTAAGATTCTGTGCCGGATGGCGCTTCGCTTATCCGGCCTACGTGAATTTTGTAGGCCCGGTAAGCGCAGCGCCACCGGGCAAAAATATCATCATTAAGGAAATTCGTTATGGCACTTTGGGGTGGGCGTTTTACACAGGCAGCGGATCAGCGGTTCAAACAGTTCAACGACTCTTTGCGCTTCGACTACCGCCTGGCCGAACAGGATATTGTCGGCTCTGTGGCCTGGTCCAAAGCGCTGGTGACCGTGGGCGTGCTGACCGCAGAGGAACAGCAGCAGCTGGAAGAGGCGCTGAATAATCTGCTGGAAGAGGTGCGTCTGGATCCGCAGCAAATCCTCCAGAGCGATGCCGAAGATATTCACAGCTGGGTGGAAGGCAAACTTATCGACAAAGTCGGCCAGCTGGGTAAAAAGCTCCATACCGGGCGTAGCCGTAATGACCAGGTGGCGACCGACCTGAAGCTGTGGTGTAAAGAGACCGTCGGCGAACTGCTGGCGGCGAATCGTCAGCTGCAGAGCGCGCTGGTGGACACTGCGCAGAACAATCAGGATGCGGTGATGCCGGGTTATACCCACCTGCAACGCGCACAGCCGGTGACCTTTGCGCACTGGTGTCTGGCCTACGTTGAGATGCTGGCGCGTGATGAGAGCCGTTTACAGGATACCTTAACGCGTCTGGACGTCAGCCCGCTGGGCAGCGGCGCGCTGGCCGGTACGGCTTATGAAATCGACCGTGAGCAGCTGGCAGGCTGGCTGGGCTTTGCTTCCGCCACCCGCAACAGCCTGGACAGCGTCTCTGACCGTGACCATGTGCTGGAGCTGCTGTCGAATGCCTCTATCGGGATGGTGCACCTGTCGCGCTTTGCCGAAGACCTGATCTTCTTTAACTCTGGCGAAGCCGGGTTTGTGGAGCTGTCCGACCGTGTGACGTCCGGCTCCTCCCTGATGCCGCAAAAGAAAAACCCGGATGCGCTGGAGCTGATCCGCGGTAAGTGTGGCCGCGTGCAGGGCGCGCTGACCGGCATGATGATGACCCTGAAAGGGCTGCCGCTGGCATACAACAAAGATATGCAGGAAGACAAAGAGGGGCTGTTCGACGCGCTCGACACCTGGCTGGACTGTCTGCATATGGGCGCGCTGGTGCTGGACGGCATTCAGGTGAAACGTCCGCGCTGCCAGGAAGCGGCGCAGCAGGGGTATGCTAATTCTACCGAGCTGGCGGACTACCTGGTGGCGAAAGGCGTACCGTTCCGCGAGGCACACCATATTGTGGGTGAAGCGGTAGTGGAAGCGATTCGTCAGGGTAAAGCCCTTGAAGAGCTGGCGCTTGCCGACCTGCAAAAATTCAGCGCGGTTATCGGGGATGATGTCTACCCGATTCTGGCCCTGCAATCCTGCCTGGATAAGCGTGCAGCGAAAGGTGGAGTCTCGCCGAAGCAGGTAGCGCAGGCGATTGCGGACGCGAAAAACCGGTTGGTTTGATTTGTGCGGGCTGGTGCCCTCACCCCGGCCCTCTTCCACAGGGAGAGGGAGAAAAACGGAGCCTGGCTTAGTGCCGGGCTTTTTTATACGCAAAAAAAAGCGGACCACGGGGTCCGCAAAAGTTCACGTTGGCTTTAGTTTTTCGAGTTTTGAGAGAAACTCGCTGACGGTGCGGGGGCGTTTTGGGTCAAACACGTGCCGCCTCGTCTATGTGATGTATTATTCAACAGAATGCTTGATAGGGATAATCGTTCGTTGCTATGCTATCTATCGCCATGAACTATCGTGGCGACGGAGGATGAATAATGAATATTCGTGATCTTGAATACCTGGTAGCGTTAGCTGAGCATCGCCATTTTCGCCGCGCGGCAGACTCCTGCCATGTCAGCCAGCCAACGCTGAGCGGTCAGATCCGCAAGCTGGAAGATGAGCTGGGCGTGATGCTGCTGGAGCGCACCAGTCGTAAGGTACTGTTCACGCAGGCAGGTCTGCTGCTGGTGGATCAGGCGCGCACCGTACTGCGCGAGGTCAAAGTGCTCAAGGAAATGGCAAGCCAGCAGGGGGAGGCGATGTCCGGCCCGCTGCATATTGGCCTGATCCCAACCGTTGGCCCGTATCTGTTGCCGCAAATCATTCCGCTGCTGCACCAGACGTTCCCGAAACTCGAAATGTACCTGCATGAAGCGCAAACCCATCAGCTGCTGGCGCAGTTAGACAGCGGCAAGCTCGACTGCGCGATCCTGGCGCTGGTCAAAGAGAGTGAAGCGTTTATTGAAGTACCGCTGTTCGATGAGCCGATGATGCTGGCGATCTATGAAGATCACCCGTGGGCGAACCGCGATCGCGTGCCGATGGCCGATCTGGCCGGAGAAAAGCTGCTGATGCTGGAAGACGGCCACTGTCTGCGCGATCAGGCGATGGGCTTCTGCTTCGAAGCAGGTGCAGATGAAGATACCCATTTCCGCGCAACCAGCCTGGAAACGCTGCGTAACATGGTCGCGGCGGGAAGTGGCATTACGCTGCTGCCTGCGCTGGCCGTGCCGCGCGAGCGTAAGCGTGATGGCGTGGTCTATCTGCCGTGTATTAAGCCAGAGCCGCGTCGCACGATCGGCCTGGTTTATCGTCCGGGTTCACCGCTGCGCAGCCGCTATGAGCAGCTGGCAGAGGCCATCCGTGGTGCAATGGATGGCCATTTCGACAACGCGTTAAAACAGGCGGTTTAAGCCGTTCAGCGCAGCTACCCGATAGGCTTCCGCCATGGTCGGGTAGTTAAAGGTGGTGTTAACGAAGTACTCGATGGTGTTGCCACCACCTTTTTGCTCCATGATCGCCTGGCCGATATGAATGATTTCCGCGGCACGTTCACCAAAGCAGTGAATACCGAGGATCTCTTTCGTCTCGCGATGGAACAGGATCTTCAGCGTACCCACGCTCATCCCCACAATTTGTGCGCGCGCCAGGTGTTTAAACTGGGCACGACCCACCTCGTAAGGCACCTTCATGGCCGTCAACTGCTGCTCGGTTTTGCCGACAGAACTGATTTCCGGGATGGTGTAGATGCCCGTCGGGATGTCCTCGATCAGATGCGCCGTCGCTTCACCTTTCACCAGCGCCTGTGCGGCGATGCGGCCCTGATCGTAAGCAGCGGAGGCCAGACTTGGGTAACCAATAACGTCGCCGACCGCGTAAACGTGCGGCAGCGCAGTCTGGTACATGCTGTTGACCTTGAGCTGACCGCGGCTGTCGGTTTCAAGCCCGATATTCTCCAACTGCAATGAATCCGTGTTGCCGGTACGGCCGTTGGCATACAGCAGGCAGTCCGCCTTCAGCTTCTTACCAGATTTCAGGTGCATGATCACACCGTCGTCGCAGCCTTCGATTTTCTCGTACTCTTCGTTGTGGCGAATCACCACGCCACTGTTCCAGAAGTGGTAGGAGAGGGAATCTGACATCTCCTGATCGAGGAACGCCAGCAGCCGGTCGCGGGTGTTGATCAAATCAACTTTGACCTCCATTCCCCGGAAAATCGACGCATATTCACAGCCAATCACGCCCGCGCCATAGATGATCACATGGCGTGGCTCGTGGTGCAGGCTGAGGATGGAGTCGCTGTCGTAAATGCGTGGATGAGAGAAGTCCACGTCTGCCGGATGATATGGGCGCGATCCGCAGGCAATCACAAATTTTTCAGCGGTGAGCGTCTCAACCGAACCGTCGTGGCACTCCAGCGCCAGGGTGTGTTCATCTACAAAATGCGCGTTACCCTGCAGAATTTCACAGTGGTTGCGCTCATAGAAACCCTGACGCATGCGCGTCTGCTGGTTAATGACCGTGTCTGCGTGATTCAGGATATCGGCAAAAGAAGAACGAAGAAGTCGGGAGTGGTCGCTGTAAAGAGGGTTCTGGTTAAATTCGATAATGCGGCTAACGGCGTGGCGGAGGGCTTTCGAAGGGATGGTGCCCCAGTGGGTGCAACCGCCGCCGACATTATGGTAGCGCTCAATAACCGCTACTCTGGCTCCCTGTTTTACCAGACCCATAGCAGCACCTTCGCCGCCGGGGCCGGAACCAATAACTATTGCGTCGTAATCGTAGGAATGTGGCATGGCAAGGCTTACCTGTTCTTATACATAAAAGCAACAGAATCATAACATCATTGCCTGGGTAACCCAATTATCGTTGTGCATTTTTCGGGCAGTGGAGCACAAACCGCGCGTAAACAATCATTCACAAAGCCAGGTAAACAGATTAATTTTATTCTCTGGTATAGTGCCAACGGGCCTTTGGAAGGATTCAACTATCGTGATGGGCGTAAGAGCACAACAAAAAGAGAAAACCCGGCGTTCGCTGGTGGAAGCCGCATTCAGTCAACTGAGTGCTGAGCGGAGTTTTGCCAGTTTAAGCCTGCGCGAAGTGGCGCGCGAGGCCGGGATTGCGCCAACGTCCTTCTATCGTCATTTCCGTGATGTGGATGAACTGGGCCTGACCATGGTCGACGAGAGCGGTTTGATGCTGCGCCAGCTTATGCGTCAGGCGCGTCAGCGTATTGCCAAAGGCGGCAGCGTGATCCGCACCTCCGTGTCGACATTTATGGAATTTATCGGCAATAACCCTAACGCGTTTCGCCTTTTGCTGCGCGAGCGCTCTGGCACGTCGGCGGCGTTTCGTGCCGCCGTCGCGCGTGAAATTCAGCATTTCATCGCGGAACTTGCCGACTATCTTGAACTCGAAAACCATATGCCGCGTGCGTTTACTGAAGCACAGGCCGAGGCGATGGTGACCATTGTTTTCAGTGCGGGTGCCGAAGCGCTGGATGTCAGCATTGAACAACGTAAGCAACTCGAAGAGCGACTGGTATTGCAGCTGCGAATGATTTCTAAAGGTGCGTACTACTGGTATCGCCGTGAACAAGAGAAGTTGGCACATCAAAACGATGAGTGAAGGTGAGTAATGAAACAGTCAGGTCAGGATAAAGGAACGCTGTTGCTGGCATTGATCGCTGGCTTATCCATTAACGGTACGTTTGCGGCGGTTTTCAGCTCAATTGTACCGTTCTCGATTTTCCCGATTATCGCGCTGGTGCTGACGGTGTATTGCCTGCATCAACGTTATCTGAACCGCACCATGCCGGTTGGGTTACCGGGGCTGGCCGCAGCCTGTTTTATTCTGGGTGTACTGTTGTACAGCACCGTGGTGCGTGCAGAGTATCCGGATATCGGTTCTAACTTCCTGCCTGCGGTGCTGTCTGTGGCGCTGGTGTTCTGGATTGGCTCGCGCATGCGTAGCCGCAAGAGCCAGTTACCAGAGTAAAGGGTTTTGTCATTGTAGGCCGGATAAGCGAAGCGCCATCCGGCTTTTTTGGCAGGTGGCGCTTCGCTTACCTGCCCTACAAGGCCCACATTACTTCGCCGTGAGCAGTACGCCGCACTCCATATGGTGCGTATATGGGAACTGATCGAACAGCGCCAGACGTTCAACCTTGTGCGTCTGGCTTAATGTTTCCAGATTCTTGCACAGCGTCTCCGGGTTACAGGAGATGTACAAAATACGCGGGTACGCCTGCACCATCTTCTCGGTTTCGCTGTCCAGGCCACTGCGCGGCGGATCGACAAAAATTGTCTCACACTGGTAGCTCTTCAAATCAATCCCTTGCAGGCGGTTAAACTCACGTACGCCGTTCATCGCCTGGGTAAACTCTTCTGCCGCCATACGAATGATCTGCACATTATCAATATGGTTAGCGGCGATGTTGTACTGCGCGGCGGCCACCGATGGTTTGGCGATTTCCGTCGCCAGCACGCGTTCGAAGTTACGCGCCAGCGCCAGCGAGAAGTTGCCGTTACCGCAGTAGAGCTCCAGCAGATCGCCCGTCGACCCTTCCGTCGCATTCAGCGCCCACTCCAGCATCTGCACGTTCATTGCCGCATTCGGCTGGGTGAAGCTGTTCTCCACCTGACGGTAAACCATCTCTTTTCCTGCCACCGCCAAACGCTCGTCGATGTAATCCTGGTCCAGCATGATTTTGGTTTTGGTCGCGCGGCCAATCAGGTGCACGTTGATGTTCTGCGCGCGCAGCGCATCGCGCAGGGCTTCTGCCTGCTCGCGCCACTCGTCGGTCAGCGCTTTGTGATAGAGCAGAGAGACAATGGCCTGATTGCTTTGGGTGGTCAGGTAGTCAATCTGGAACAGCTTGTTGCGCAGCACCGGATTAGTGCGCACACCGTCGATCATCAGCGTCATTAGCTGGTTGATAAGCTCACTCGCCGCCGGGAAACTGTCTACGCGAATCCGGGATTTCGTCTGCTGATCGAAAATGATGTGGTACAGGTCATCGCCATCGTGCCAGATGCGAAACTCAGCGCGCATACGGTAGTGGCTGACCGGAGAACGAAACACCTCGGGAACGGGCGCGTTGAAAGGCGTCATCATACTTTGCAGGCGGACAACTTTTTCTGCCAGCTGTGCGTCGTACTGTTCTGTCGGGAGGTGTTCGGGGGTCATGATGCGTCCTGAGTGATAAAGAATTACGCGGGGATTGTAGGGATTGTGCAGTGGATGTCCAGATTTAATGGCTAATAGCTATCTGGACATCTATACGTGTCTAATTGTAGCATTCTGTTTCCGGTCTCCTGAGAGTGAAAAGGGAATCCAGTGCAAATCTGGAGCTGACGCGCAGCGGTAAAGACTGGCGGGATGAGAGTTGTAGACACTGTGAAAACGGGAAGTCTTCATCCGTATAACGCCACCCAGCCCGAAGACCTGCCGGGATCACGTCGCATTTGGTTTCATCATCGCGTGCTATCGATGAGGCCTGCGGCATCCTTCTTATATTGTGGATGCTTTAACAATGATTAAAAAAGTATCGCTGTTGACGGCGTTTTCCGTCACGGCATTTTCGGGCTGGGCGCAGGAAAGCGCCGACTCGTTGGTGGTGACAGCAAACCGTTTCGAACAACCTGAAAAATCTGTTCTGGCTGCGACTTCTGTCGTGACGCGGGCCGATATCGACCGCTGGCAATCCACCACGGTTCTGGATGTCATGCGTCGCCTGCCTGGCGTAGATACGGCACAAAATGGCGGGATGGGGCAGCTCTCTTCTCTCTTTATACGCGGTACGAACTCCAGCCATGTCCTGATTCTCGTCGACGGGATCCGCCTTAACCAGGCGGGCGTCACGGGGTCGTCCGATCTCAGCCAGTTTCCGATCTCCCTGGTGCAGCGCATCGAATATCTTCGTGGACCGCGTTCGGCGGTGTACGGCTCGGATGCGATCGGTGGTGTAGTCAACATTATCACTACGCGTGCGAAGGATGGCACAACGCTGAATGCTGGCGTTGGGACACACGGCTTCCAGAATTATGGTGGCAGCACCCAGCAAACATTGGGTGAAAGTACGCGCGTTACGCTGGCGGGGGATTACACCTACACAAAAGGCTTTGACGTCGTTGCTGACGGTAATAACGGCGGCCTTGCCCAGACCGATCGCGACGGCTTTATGAATAAAACGCTCTACGGCGCACTGGAGCATGCTTTCTCTGAGCAATGGAGTGGTTTCGTTCGCGGCTATGGTTACAGCAACCGTACCGCCTATGACGGCTATTACAGTTCATTTACCCCTGATGTGCTGGTTGATACCCGCCAACTCTATAGCCAGACCTGGGATGCCGGATTGCGGTTTAACCGGGATGTTTTCCATTCACAGTTGCTCTCCAGCTACAGTCACAGCAAAGACTACAATTACGATCCGCACCTTGGACGCTATGACTCCACAGCAACCCTGGATGAAATCAAACAGTACAATGTTCAGTGGACCAACTCAGTTGACGTGGGGCATGGCAACATCGGCGCGGGCGTTGACTGGCAGAAACAGAGCACCGAGCCGGGTACCAACTACGTAACCAACGCCTATGACCTGCGTAACACTGGCGTCTACCTGACTGGGTTGCAGCAGTTTGGAGATTTCACTCTGGAGGCGGCGGCCCGCAGCGATGACAACTCTCAGTTTGGTCGCCATGGTACCTGGCAAAGTAGCGCAGCCTGGGAGTTCGTTGACGGTTACCGCTTCATAGCCTCTTATGGCACGGCCTATAAAGCGCCGAATCTGGGTCAGCTCTATGGCTTCTACGGCAATACCCATCTTGATCCTGAAGAGAGCAAGCAGTGGGAAGGGGCGTTTGAAGGCCTGACGGCAGGCGTAAGCTGGCGCGTATCCGGCTATCGTAATGACGTTGATAATCTCATCGACTTCAACAATAACCTGCAGCAATATTACAATGTCGGCAAAGCACGCATTAAAGGTGTAGAAGCGACAGCGTCATTTGATACGGGTCCGTTGACGCATACTGTGGGCTACGACTATGTGGATGCCCGCAATGCGGCAACCAATCAACTTCTGGACCGTCGTGCTAAACAGCAGGTGAAATATCAGCTTGATACGCAGATCTATGATGTTGACTGGAGCCTGACGTATCACTATCTCGGCACGCGCTACGACACCGACTTTGGAACCTATCCGTCAGAGAAAGTTAAAATGGGCGGCGTCAGCCTGTGGGACGTCGCGGTTTCATATCCTGTCACCTCACATCTCACAGTTCGTGGTAAAATAGCCAACCTGTTCGATAAAGATTACGAGACAGTTTATGGCTACCAAACTGCAGGACGGGAATACACCTTGTCTGGCAGCTACACCTTCTGATCCGCGTCCCACCGTGCTGGTGTTTGATTCCGGCGTCGGTGGGCTTTCGGTCTATGATGAGATTCGGCAGCTCCTGCCGGATCTCCATTACATCTACGCCTTCGATAACGTCGCGTTCCCGTATGGGGAAAAGAGTGAAGACTTTATCGTTGAGCGTGTGATTGAAATCGTCACTGCGGTACAAAAGCGCTATCCCCTGGCGCTGGCGGTTATTGCCTGTAATACGGCAAGCACGGTCTCTCTTCCTGCCCTGCGCGAAAAATTCCCGTTCCCGGTTGTGGGCGTTGTCCCGGCAATCAAACCTGCGGCGCGTCTGACGGCGAACGGTATCGTGGGGTTGCTGGCGACACGCGGTACGGTAAAACGTCCTTATACGCGTGAGCTTATTGAGCGCTTTGCCAATGAATGCCAGATCGCCATGCTCGGCTCCGCGGAGCTGGTGGAAATGGCGGAAGCGAAACTGCACGGCGAGACGGTATCGCTTGAAGAGCTGCGTCGCATTCTGCGTCCATGGCTGCGGATGCAGGAACCACCGGATACGGTTGTTCTCGGCTGCACCCATTTCCCGCTATTACAGGAAGAGCTGTTAAAGGTTTTGCCTGAAGGGACCCGGCTGGTGGATTCCGGTGCTGCGATTGCGCGTCGGACGGCCTGGCTACTGGAGCACGAGGCGCCGGATGCGAAATCAGCGGATGCGAACATCGCTTTCTGTATGGCGATAACAAAAGAAACCGAACAACTTTTGCCCGTTTTACGTCGTTATGGCTTCGAAACGCTCGAAAAACTGGCGCTGTAGCACGGTTTTGAGCAAAAAAGAGACGGTTGAACGTTTTTTTTCAAAGAGGGGTTGTCAACGTCTGAGAACTCCCTATAATGCGCCTCCACTGACACGGAACAACGGCTTACAAGCCGCCGGGACAGCGGGGTTCAGAGATGAACGCCAACAGAGAAAAGTGAAAATAATTGCTTGACTCTGAATGAGGAAAACGTAATATACGGGACCTCGCAACGGTGAGCGAAAGCCGCGTTGCACTGCTCTTTAACAATTTATCAGACAATCTGTGTGGGCACTCAAAGTGACATGGATTCTTAATGTCCTCGGACACTAAATGAATACCAAGTCTCAACGAGTGAACACGTAATTCATTACGAAGTTTAATTCATTGAGCATCAAACTTTTAAATTGAAGAGTTTGATCATGGCTCAGATTGAACGCTGGCGGCAGGCCTAACACATGCAAGTCGAACGGTAACAGGAAGCAGCTTGCTGCTTCGCTGACGAGTGGCGGACGGGTGAGTAATGTCTGGGAAACTGCCTGATGGAGGGGGATAACTACTGGAAACGGTAGCTAATACCGCATAACGTCGCAAGACCAAAGAGGGGGACCTTCGGGCCTCTTG